>VGFD01000196.1 GCA_016868975.1 Armatimonadota bacterium
CGACCAGTTGATGCACTTCGGCTGGAAGACGCTGCTCCCGTTTGCATTCTTGAATCTGCTGATCGCCGCCATCTGGGTGATGGTGTCGGTGCGGATGTGAGGACACTATGAACCCGATACTCTTCTGGAGCATCGCAGTCTTCGTGGTCATCGCCGCGTTGATGGTGGTGCGCCTGCCCAACATCTTCCACGCGGGCCTGAGCCTCATCGCCACCTTCGGCGGGGTTGCCGCGGTCTACGCGATGCTCGACGCGCACTTCCTGGCCGCCGTTCAGGTGCTCATCTACGTGGGCGCCATCTCGGTCATCCTGATGTTCGCGGTCATGCTCACCCAGCATCTGGCGCAGCGCGAGGTGCGCGGCTCGATGTCGCGCCACGTGTCCGGGGCGCTGGTGGCCGGGCTGTTCGGCCTGTTCGCGGTGATCATCGTAAACACCCAGCAGTGGCCGTCGGGCGGTCTGCCGTTCAAGTACCTGCAAGCCGGTGACATCGGCAAGCTCTTCCTGGACAAGAACGCGTTCCTGGTGCCCTTCGAGATGGTGGCCATCCTGCTGCTGGTCGCGCTGGTCGGCGCGGTGATGGTGGCCCGCAAGGAGGGTGACCGCTGATGGCGCCGGTTGGACTCGCCCATTTTCTCACCCTCTCGGTGATTTTGTTCTGCGTCGGCCTTTACGGCGTGCTGACCCGCCGCAATGCGGTGGCGATTTTGATGTCGCTGGAATTGATGTTCAACGCCGTGAACATCAGCCTCGTTGGTTTTGCCCGCTTCATGGGCAATGAAGTGGCGGCCAGCGGCCAGATGTTCGCGCTCTTCGTGGTGGCCGTGGCCGGTGCCGAGGCCACCATCGGCGTGGCAATCGTGCTGGCGCTGTATCGGAATTTCCGACACATCAACGTTGACGAAGTGGACCTCCTCAAGTGGTAGGATTGACTTTTGCTGCCGACGTTCCGGCGGCGAGCACCGAAACCGTGCTGGCCCTGACGCCGGATCTGCTCGGCAAGATCTGGCTGGTGCCGGCGCTGCCGCTGTTCGCCTTCCTGATCATCATCTTTTTCCTGCGGCGGACCCGCATGCTCGCCGCGCTCGTATCCATCGGCGCGCTCACCGGGTCGTTCCTGATCTCCGCCGCCGCGTTGATGGCGCGCATCCAGCATCCGCACGCGCCTCCCCAGATCTGGGATTTCAACTGGATCGTGGCCGGTCCGCTCACCATCCCCCTGGGCTGCCTGGTGGACAACCAGTCCACGGTGATGCTGGTGGTGGTGACGTTCGTGGGAACGCTCATCCAGATCTACTCGACCGGCTACATGAACCACGAGCCGGATTTCGGATTCGGGAAATTCTTCTCGTACCTGTCTTTGTTTACCGCGTCGATGCTGTTCCTGGTGCTGGCCCCCAACTTCGTGCAGATCTACATGGGCTGGGAACTGGTTGGCCTCTGCTCGTACCTGCTCATCGGATTCTGGTACTACAAGAACAGCGCCGCGCAGGCCGCCAAGAAGGCATTTGTGGTCACCCGCTTCGGCGACCTCGGCTTCTTGATGGGCATCCTGCTCATTTTCCACACGACCGGCACGGTGATGTTCCTCGGCGCGGACGGCGCGCTGCTGAAAATGGCGGCGCTGGCGCCGACGCAGATGCACCTCCTGACCATTGCCTGCATCCTGATCTTCTGCGGCGCGATTGGCAAGAGCGCCCAGTTTCCGCTGCAGATCTGGCTTCCCGACGCGATGGAAGGCCCCACGCCGGTGTCGGCGCTCATCCACGCCGCGACCATGGTGGCGGCCGGCGTGTATCTCGTGGCGCGCTGCTTCGACATGTTCATCGCGAGTCCGGACGCGGCGTTCTTTGTGGCCTTCATCGGCGGCTTCACCGCTTTCATGGCGGCAACGATGGGTGTGGTGCAGAACGACATCAAGCGCGTGATGGCCTACTCCACGGTCAGCCAGCTCGGCTACATGTTCATGGCGCTGGGCATCGGCACGTCGGCCTCTTTCGTGGCCGGCAACTTCCACCTGGTGACGCACGCCTTCTTCAAGGCACTGCTGTTTTTGGGCTGCGGCTCCATCATCCACGCGGTGAACACCAATGACATGTGGAAGATGGGCGGCGTCCGGAAATTCATGCCGATCACCCACGTCACGTTCCTGTGCGGCTCGCTGGCGCTGTCGGGGATCCCGCCGTTCGCGGGCTTCTGGTCCAAGGACGAGATTCTTGCGGCGTCGTGGGGCTCGCCGCACATCATTCTCCCGATCTTCGGATACGTGGCGGCGTTCCTCACCGCCCTGTACGTGTCGCGCCTGTATTTCGTCACATTCTGGGGGGAATATCGCGGCGGCGATCCGCACGCGCCGCACGACCACTCGCCCCTGCGGGACCCGGCGCCGGCCCATGATGAGCACCACGACGCGCACGGCCACGACGACAAGCCGCACGAAAATCCGCTCAACATGACCGGGCCGCTGATGATCCTGGCGGTGTTCGCCACGTTCCTGGGATTTCTCAACGCGACGCCGCTGCACATCGAATACTTCGGCCACTTCATGGCGCCGGTTGGAATGGAGGCCCACGGCGGCGAGCACAGCGCGCTCCCGCTGATCCTCTCGATCTGTATCGCCGCTTCAGGCTGGGCGGTCGGCTATGCGCTGTACTTCAAGGAGCCCGAGAAGTCGGAGGCCATGCTGAAAAAGCAGTTCTCCGTCGTCTGGCGCTTCCTGGAGAACAAGTGGTACATGGACGACATCTGGGCATTCCTGCTCAAGAACACGATGTTCCTGGGCGCCACCGCGTGCAACTGGTTCGACCGCTACGTCGTCGACGGTTTCTTCGTGATGGGAAGCGGCAAGGCCGCCTACTTCTTCGGCGGACTGCTGCGTGAGGAGCACTCCGGAAAGGTGCAGCAGTACGCCATGATGATCGTCATCGCGGTGGTGGTCGTCGTGCACGGCGTGGGCGTGGCGGAGCCCACGTTCGTGTTGAGCCCGACACAGATAATGCAACACTTCATGAAGCCTGGCGGTACGCCATGAACTTTCCTTACTTGACGGTCATTCTTTCGCTGCCGGCCATCGCGCTGCTCTGCGTCCTGCTGACGCCGAAGGAGAAAGAGAACCAGGTGCGCGGCATCGCCGCCTTCTTCACCTTCCTGACGATGGTGTTGAGCATCCACGTCTATCGGATGTTCCTCGCGCTGCCCGCGGCGGACAAGGCCACCTGGCAGCTCGTCGAGCGCCACCCGTGGTTCAAGGACCTGGGAATTGCCTACATCGTGGGCATCGACGGGCTGAACGCGCCGATGCTGCTCCTCGCGGGGATCCTGGCGTTCACCGCCACGCTGGTGTCTTTCAACATCAAGACCCGCGTGAAGGAATATTTCTGTCTGGCCCTGGCCTCCATGACCGGCGTGTTCGGCATTTTCGTGTCGCTGGATCTGTTCTTCTTCATCCTCTTCTACGAGATGGCCTCGGTGCCGATGTACTTCCTCGTCGGCATGTGGGGAACGGTGCCCAAGACGGGCGCGCGCATGTCGCTGGACGCCGCCGCCACCAAGCTGATGATCTACCTGCAGATGGCCGGCGGCATCGCGCTGGTCGGCATCCTGGGACTGTACTTCAACGTCGAGCCGCACACGTTCGACCTCACCCAGATCATGGCGAGCATCGGCCAGAATCCGCTTCCGGAAACGGTCACCCGCTGGCTATTCCCGGTGATTTTTCTGGCCTTCGCGGTGGAAGCCGGCTTTTTCCCCTTCCACACCTGGCTTCCTGACGGCCACTCCAGCGCGCCCACCGCGTTGTCCATGCTGCTGGCCGGCGTGCTGCTGAAAATGGGCGGCTACGGCTGCCTGCGCCTGGGCATCGCGACGATGCCGGAGGCGGCCGCCAAGTACATGCCCTTCTTCATGGCGCTGGCCGTGGTGAACGTGCTGTACGGCGCGCTCTGCGCGCTCAAGCAGGTGGACATCAAGTATTTCATCGCCTACTCGTCGGTGAGCCACATGGGCATCGTGATCCTCGGCCTGGGGACGTTCAACGTGATGGGCCTGCAGGGCGCAGTGTACCAGATGTTCTCGCACGGCATCATCACGGCGCTGCTCTTCGCGATGGCCGGCTATATCTATGAAAAGACGCACACCCGCAACCTGGACGAGATGGGCGGGCTGGCGATCCGCATGCCGTACCTGGCGGCGATTTTCGCGATGGGCGGGCTGGCCTCGCTGGGCCTGCCCGGCATGAGCGGCTTCGTCGCCGAGTTGATGGTCTTCTTCGGACTGTTCGCGAAGGCGTCGACGCACACGCTGGGCATCTTGTCGATTCTGGGTCTCGTCATCACGGCAACCTATATCCTGCGGGCCGTGCAGAAAATCTTCTTCGGCCCGCTCAACGAACATTACGCGCAATTACCCGATGCGGTGGGCGTGGAGCACTATCCACTGGCGATCCTGGCGGCCACCATGGTCCTTTTCGGATGCTGGCCGGCGCTGCTCATCGACGCAATGGCCCCCAGCGTGGCCAGCATCGTGCAAGTATTCGCGCCCATCGTCGGAGGGCAATAAGCGGTGATCTACCAGTATCTTTCCATCGAACTGATCATCTGCATCACGGGACTCGTTCTCCTGGCGATGGACGCCGTGGGCGTGCGCAAGCAGGGCGCCATGGTCGGGGTGAGCGTGTTGGGCCTCGTGCTGGCCGGCCTTATGGGCGTGGTGAACTTCAAGACCCTGCCCCCCACCGGGTTGTTCAACGGCTCGTACGTGGTCGATCACCTGAGCATCTATCTGAAGGAGCTGATGCTCCTCATTACCCTGATGTCGGTGTTGATCTCAACGGAATACGTGTCCCAGAAGATGGAGCACAACGCCGGAGAGTTTTACGCGCTGGTGGTCTTCGTGCTGCTCGGCATGATTTTCATGGCAAGCGCCGGCGACCTCGTCACCATTTTCATCGCGCTGGAAACCACCTCGATGCCGCTGTACGTGCTGGCCGCGGCGGGAAAATACGACCAGCGCTCCGCCGAAGCGGGCATGAAATTCTTCCTGCTGGGCGCGCTGGCGTCGGCGTTCTACCTGTTTGGCGCGGCCATGCTGTTCGGCTCGCTGGGCACCATGTACCTGGCGCAGTTCCCAATCGCGATGCAGAGCGTGACCTCCAACCAGCCGGCGGTCATCCTCGGCATGCTGTGCGTCATCACCGGGTTCAGCTTCAAGGTGGCGGCGGCGCCCTTCCACATGTGGGCGCCGGATACGTACCAGGGCGCGCCCACCGCGGTCACCGCGTTCCTCTCGACCGGCCCGAAGGTGGCCGGGGTGGCGGTGCTGCTCCGCCTGCTGATGGGCGGCTTCTTCGTGATGCGCCAGGACATGAGCCTGCGGCTCGACTGGGTGCTGGTGATCTCGGCACTGTCCCTGCTGTCGATGACCGTGGGAAATCTGGTGGCGATGCACCAGGGTAATATCAAGCGCATGATGGCGTTCTCGGGCATCGCGCACATGGGCTACATTTTCGTCGGCCTATCCGCAGCCTCGGCCAAGGGCGTCACCGCGGTAATTTTCTACCAGTTCCTGTACACCATCGCGAACCTGGGCGCGTGGGGCGTGATCATGCTGTTCACGCTGCGCACCGGCTCCGATGAGATCAGCAGCTTCGCGGGGATGTCGCGCCGCGCGCCGGGGTTGTCGATGCTGCTGATGCTGGCTTTCATCAGCCTGGCGGGCCTCCCGCCACTGGGCGGCTTCGTCGGAAAATTCTACCTGTTCGCGGCGGCCTGGGAATCCGGACTCCCCTGGCTGGTGGTGGCGGGCGTCGTGAACAGCGTGGCCAGCCTGTACTATTACCTGGGCGTGCTCCGCGTGGTGTACTTCCAGCCGGCCGAAGACGAGGAGCCGGTTCTCATGTCGCTGCCCTTCAAGTTCGCCTACGCCATCGCGCTGTTCGCCATCGTGGTGCTGGGCCTGTTCCCCCCGATGAACGAGTGGGCGTTCAACGTGGCGACCACGTTCGCGAGCCGCTAAGGGCGCCGCGACACAAGTAGCATCGCCTTACGGGAAATCAACTGACCCGGGCGTGTCGCGCGGCACGATCAAACCGATTTGGGGCTTAGTCCCTGGCGGATGTAAGCCACCCCGTCACAAACGAAGACGGGCGCGGAAGGATTGCTTTATTTCAAACGTGTTGGCGCGGTCGATCAGGCGCATGTGCTCGGTCAGAAGCGTGAAATCCGTGCCCGGCAGGACGCGGCTGTCCGATTGCTCTTCGTAGGCCTGACCGGGTCACAATCCGAGGGGAACGACGACTCCCTTGCGAAAGCGCCAGACTTCGGGAACTCCCAGTGCAGCCAGGATGGGAAGGCGGCTGATGATGCTCTCGCTGACCTCGATTTCGATGGCGAGGTCAGGCGGCGGGTGGATTCGCGGTATCCAGCGCTTGACGCCGACCATCGACTTGCAGTTCTCGATCCAGAAGCACTCGTCGGGCTCCAGCCCCTTGTCGAGCGCCTTTCGTCGAAACGTCGTCGAGCCGCCCGCCACGTAGCCGGTCGCGCGGTCATCCAGCACGATCTCCACAAGACTTCCCAGGAGTTTTTTTGAAATCTTGTGCTCAGGCGAGGGCGACAACAGCTCGAGCCTCCCGGTATCGTACGTGACGCGCGTGTGACCCGTCCCTATGGCGTCCAGTATCTTGCCATACCCGCGCCAGTCAGTGTAGAGAAGAAACCGTTCCTCGGTGGCCACCGCTCGCTTTAATGCCAATGCGCGCATCTTCCGAGTCTTCATGTTCCACGCGCCGCGGGGCGGCCCTCTACACGCCCGCTTGTGAGGGATGCGCGCGACGGGTTCGAAGCGGGGCGGGCGAGGCTGGAGGCTCGCCAACCAGGAACTGGAAAAGCGGGTGCCACCCGCGGCACAGGTCGCAGTAATCTCCGCCGCCGATCGGGAATGTCCCCGGCGGAGGTGAGTGAATGCCCAGGGTCCTGCTGATTGAGGACGACGAGGCGCTGCGCCATGTGTTCGGTCAGTTCCCGAAGCGGTCCGCGTACGACGTGGTGAGCGCCAAGAGCGCGCAGCAGGGGCTTGAGGTGCTCGAAGGCGGCGAGTTCGACATCGTCCTCACCGATCTGACCCTGGAAAACCGCAACTCCGGCCTCGAAGTGCTGGCCCGTGCCAAGAATATCGACCCCCGCCTGGAAGTGATCATCTTCACCGCCTTCGGCTCGGTGTCCACCGCCGTGGAGGCCATGAAGGCGGGCGCCTACGACTATCTCACCAAGCCCGTCTCCCTGGAAGTGCTGCGCCTCACCGTGGAGCGCGCCGTCGAGCGCCGCCGGCTCATCGTGGAGAATTCCTACCTGCGCCGCACCCTCGGAGAAAAGCCCGGCTTCGCCAACCTGGAGTCGCACAGCGCGCTCATGAAGAACGTCCTCTCCGTGGCCGCCCGCGTGGCCGAGGCCGACGTCACCGTCCTCATCTCCGGAGAAAGCGGCACCGGCAAGGAAGTGCTGGCCCGCGCCATCCACCAGGCATCCGCCCGGCGCAACGCCCAGTTTCTGGCGGTGAACTGCGCGGCGCTTCCCGAAGCGCTCCTGGAGAGCGAGCTGTTCGGCCACGTGAAGGGCGCCTTCACCGGCGCCGTGTCCAACCGCCGCGGCCTGTTCGAGGAGGCCAATGGCGGGACGTTCCTGTTGGATGAGATCGGCGAGGCGTCGCCCGGGATTCAGGTAAAAATGCTGCGCGTGCTGGAGGAGCGCGAGATCCGCCGGGTCGGCGACAACAAGTACATTTCCGTGGACGTGCGGTTGATCGCGGCCACCAACCGCGACCTGGCCCGCGAGGTGCGGGAGGGGCGCTTTCGCGAGGACCTGCTCTACAGGATCAACGTCATCCCTCTGGAGATCCCGCCGCTGCGCAAGCGCCGCGAGGACATCCCCCTGCTGGTCAACCACTTCCTCAAGCGGATGTCCCTGAAGCTGAAAAAGAGCATCGAGGGGGTGTGCCCCAACGCGATGGCCCTGCTGAAGGGGTACTCGTTCCCGGGCAACGTGCGCGAGCTGGAGAACATGCTGGAGCGCGCCTCGATCCTGTGCAAGGGGAACCTGCTCGAGCAGACCGACATCGCGCTTGCCATGCCCTCTGTGGAAGGGGTCGAGGAGGCGTCGATTCTCCCCCGGTCGCTGGAGGAAATTGAGCGGAATGCGATACAAGAATCCCTCGAGCGCTGCGCGGGCAACGTGGCGAGAGCCGCTCGGGAGCTGAAAATCGGGCGCGCCACCATGTGGCGGAAAATGCAGCGCTACGACCTGGAAGCGGAGAAGTGGTAGATACCGGCGGTATCGGTTATCCCCGCTCCGTGAGGGGAAGGTGTCTCAAAATGAGACGGTGTGTTTCAACTTGAGACGGTTCGGACTCTTTTCGCATGGTAGATCCATACTTGCGTAGTGGCTTCACTCAGCAGCACGGGCCCGATCTGGAGGTTTGCCCGGGGTTGGTACGTCGATTGCTCTTACTGAAATTGTAGAGCGACGCGTCGCCGACCGCGGAGGGAGCACAAACTGATGAGCCATCTGGAAAAAGTGATCGGACAGAAGATTCGCGAGGTGCGGCACAACTCGCACCTGACGCAGGAGGCGTTCGCGGAAGAGATCCAGGTCCACCCATCCTACATCGGACCCATGGAGAAAGGGCGCAAGCGCCCGTCCATCCGCACGCTGATCCGCATTTCGGAGCGCTTTGAAGTGCCCATCTACGAGTTCTTCCTCAACGGCGAGGCGGCAAAGAACGGCCCTCTCCTGGAGTTGAACCTGATGCTTTCCCAGCGCAACCGCGCGGATCAGCAGATGGTGCTCGATCTCGCCAAGAGCCTTATGAAGAATCTGGAGAGGAAGCCGATGCGAGCCATCGCGGGGTAGGCGAGTTCGCACCGGCGCGGCGTGGGAAGTCGCTCTGCACACGGGCGGCTTTGTCTTTTCCGTGTGATGATGGCACTCCCTTGACACTCCCCAGGGGCGGCGGGATAATGCAATTGTGCGGCGCCGCGGGGCTCAGTAAACCCCGCCCGTCCGTGACGGGCTCAAATGGAAAGAGGGCGATACCGCGATGATGTTCTTTGCGCAGCTCGGGCTGGGACTGCTGTCCAACATGGTGGCTGGCTCCGCGCAGCAGGCCCAGTCCCAGGCCCAGAACGCGCAGGCGATGGCGACCATGCGCGCCACCCTGACCGAC
>VGFD01000197.1 GCA_016868975.1 Armatimonadota bacterium
ACCGGATTTCCAATGATGAGCGCGGGAACCAGCCAGAGCAACGCGGTCACCGCGCAGCCCTCCGTCACGTAGACGAAGAAGCCGAAGACCAGCAAGCCCACGTAGAGATCGGCGGCCACCTGCCGTCCCCACTGCAAGGCCATAATCGCCCGGATGGATTTCCAGAAAGGCTCCACGGCGAAGCAGTAAAGCGTGTACGCGCCGAACACGGCGAAAAGCGCGATAAAGGCGACGTGCATTTACATCGGGTCCATCACGGTGGTGATCGCGGGCCGGTTGAGAAACTCGCGGTTGCCGTAGCGGTCAAGGTGGACCACTTCCTCGACGGGGCGGCGCGTCACGGGGCCGTATTTTCCGATGGGCCATCCGACGGGGATAATGGCGCACGGCGTCACGTTGCCCGGCAGCTCGAGAATTTTCTTCAGCCGACGGACGTTCCACAGCGGGAGCGTGGTCAGCACCGCGCCCAGGTTGGCGGCGCGCGCCGCCAGCAGAAAGTTCTGCACCGCCGGAAAAATCGACGCGAAGTAACTGGCGTTCGCGATGAACGGGAAGGGCGGCACCCGCCCTTTGTAGCAGGGAACGACAACGAGCGGCGTTTCCCCGAAGTGCTCCGCGAGGTAGTCGCCGGCTTTGACGATCCCCTCCAACTTCTCGGTTACCAGGCCGAGCTTGCGGCCCAGCCAGGAGTAGAGCCGCCACGCTCTGCGGTTGAGGTCGCCGATGGCGCGCACCCGCCCGCGATCGCGGACCACCATGAATACCCAGCCCTGCTGGTTGTTGCCGGTGGGGGCCTTGAGGGCCATCTCAACGGTGTGCAGGATGAGCGCGTCGTCCACCGGATCCGGCTTGAGCCGCCGAATCGCGCGCTGGGTGGACATGGCTTCTTCCAGGGGCATGTCGAGAAACATTGGGAGCACCTCCGTCGGGGACGGTGCTCCGGCGCGCCGCCCGCCATTCCTGCCCGAGGGCCGAGGGAGTGTGGCATGCTTTGAGTCCACACACATGCGTTCTTGACCGGCCGAAGACGCTGTGGTACCATCACAAGACACCAGGATTCACACCAAACACGGCGTTCGCGCGCCTCGTGCGCGCAACCAGGATTGAAAACTTCTCGCAGCCTCGGCCAAAGGCTGCGAAGTGGGCAGGGGTTGGCCGACTCCGACGCCCGCATACCGCGCACGCGCGGTAGGAAGGGAGGTGGGTTCTACCTTGATTCAGAGTATGAGACCCACCCGCGGAGGGGTGGGCGCGTAGCCAGTCTACGCGTGAGATTCTCCGATTGCAGGCGGACTTCGGTCCGCCTGTTTTAATTTTTCCGACGGAAAAGAAAAAGCGGATCGAAGCCCGCCTTTCCTTCGGGTCTACGCCGTGGCCAGCTCGGCCGCGGGGTCGCTGGCCGCGAGGCCGGCGTCCTCGGTCGCGCCGCCCAGGCGGGCCAGGGTCGCGCGCCAGAAGAGCAATCCCAGCGAGCCCATGAGCAGCAGTCCGCACATGAAGTTCATGACCGCGGCGCCCGGGGTCGCCGGGGCCACGCCCAGCAGCGTGAGGAACGACTGGCTCATGGTGAGCGAGGGCATGAAGGACACCGCCGCCGTCAGCGGAGACGCCGCTTGCGGCGCCATCGCCAGGGCCAGCGCGACGCCGCCCCAGGCGGACACCGTCGAGCGGCCGTTGACCGCCGCGCCGAGACAGGCCACCAGCGCGATGGCCACCAGCAGCGGGCTGACCACCGACAGCGTCATCGGCAGCACGAAGAACGACGCCAGCACCACGCCCAACGCGCGCAGGTGCGCGTCGTGCGAGGTGGACGCGGTGGCCGACGACCACAGGCCCAGCATCGCCGCCGCGCCGGTCAGCGTCACGGCGTACAGGTACAGGCCGCCGACCTCGAAGACGCTGAGGTTGCCGTGCGCCACAAAGAGGAGCAGCACCGGGAACGCCAGCGTCATCTGGACCCACGGGAGCAGTATCGCGCCCATCGTCTTGCCCTGGATGAACTCACGGGGCGACATGCCGGTCAGGGCCATGTCCTCCCAGGTCCGGCGCGACCGCTCGCCGGTCACGGCCGTGGCCATGAACGCGGAGTATCGGATCGCGAGGTACAGGAGGAACAGCGCGATGGCACCGGCCAGCCCCACGCTTACCGAGGACTGGTTGAGCGCCGCGCGGCTCTCGTTGCTCAATTCCCGGGACACGTAGCGGTTTTCCAGCCCCAGCGCCGTCGCGGTGGCCGGGTCCGGCACGTCCAAGCGGGTGGCCCTGGCATAAGTGTCGGGGGAGCCGTAATTCTCGGCCAGATCGCCGGAGGTGTAGGAGGTGCGGTAAAACCGCAGCGAGTCCTTCGGCAAGGGGATGTTCGCGACGTCGAACAGGAACATCCGCAGGCAGCAGGTGGTGGTGTGGCCTTCCAGCACCACCTCGGTTCCGGTGTAGGTCCGCAGGTACACCTTCGAGCCGCCAGACGCGTGCGTGTCGTTCTCGACGGCCTGCTTCACTTCGGGTGCGGGCACCGAGGTCACCGTGACGGGACGCCGGGAGCGATCGAAGTGGGCGCGGCCCATCTCCGTCATCGACCAGGAGCGCGCGTAGAAGGTCGGCGCCAGGAAGAGCACCAGGAACACCATGAAGCCTGGCCAGCGCCCCGCGCCCGACCGCACCTGCGCGGCCAACTCGCGGAGGAACGCGGGATTGGTGCGCAGCACCGGAACCGCGCGGCTCAGCCACTGCGGGCCCCAGCCTTTCTTGTAGACCGGGTGCACCACGCGGTCCTTGAGCCCCCCGCCGGACACCATCCCCGTGGCGAAGCGGTGGGCCGCCCAGAGCCACATCACGGCGATGGCGAACAGGGTCATCAGCGGGTACAGAATCGGAATGAGCGCGCGCGAGCCGCTTGCCCCTTCAGGGATGAGCAGCACGCCGGACGCCGCGATGGGATTCACCGACGAGAAGATGGGGGGCGACACGTGCTGCACGAGCACGGCGCCGACCACCATGTCCAGGAGCGGAGTGGCGAGCAGCCAGAGGACCTTCAGGATCCAGCCAGCCACCACGGCCTGCGAGGTCGTGGCGAACAGGCTGCTCAGGAAGACCGCCGAGACTGCCGCGAACACGCCGCCCATGGCGCCCACTACGACCACCGCGAACGGCGTCCCCACGCCGAATCCGGCCACCCAGCCGGCGGCCAGCACCGGCGGCGCGGTGAAGAAGAGCAGCACGACGAGCGTCCAGAACTCTGGGACCAGCTTGCCGAACAGCACCTCGTGCGCCGACAATTGCGTGAGTCGCAGGCTGTCGAGCGTCTTGCGCTCGCGCTCGCCGGTCAGCGCGCCGAACGCGGTGTTGCCGATCCCGAACGTGGTGGCGAGCACCATCACGGCCGTGGTCAGCGCGAAAACCGTGTCCGCGCACACCCCGAGCGTCCAGAGCAGGAACACGCCCCAGGCGAACAAACCGGCAAGAATTCCGCTCGTCCGCGCCCGGGCCATCCACTCCGGCGTGCCCTTCGCGCCTTGTGGCACCAGGGGATTTTCCAACAACTTTGTCACGATGAGGCCTCCCATCCTTGACCCGCGCCGGTGACGTTGAGATAGGCCGACTCCAGGGTCGACTGCTCTTCAGTGAAACGGATCAGGGGAATTCCGGCACGGATCACTTCCCCCATCAACTGGGCCAGGTCAGCGTCGTCCGTCGAGGAAGCGGCGCCGTTTGTGCCGCGCTCGAGGCGGAAGACCACGCAGTCGTTGTCCCAGCGCAGACCGTCCACGCCGGGGTAGCGCTTGAGAAACTCGAACAGGGCTTCCTCGCGGGCGCAGGCCTTGAGGCGCAGGCGACGTCCCCCGCGCTCCTCGATGAGCTTGCGGGTCTCGTCGACGCAGACGAGGTTGCCGTGGCTGAGCACCGCGATGCGGGTGCACATGTCGGCGAGATCTTCCAACACGTGGCTGCTGATCACGACGGTCACGCCGCTCCGCTGCATGCGCCGCAAAATCTCGCGCAGCTCCAGGCGGGCCAGGGGATCGAGCCCGCTGGCCGGCTCGTCAAGCAGCAGCAGCCGCGGATTGTGCAGGATGGCGCGGGCCAATCCGAGGCGCTGCTTCATGCCGCGAGACAACCCGTCGACCGGCTGCTCGGCCAGCGAATCGAGCCCCACCATGGCCATCGTCTCGCGGATTGCGTAGTCGCGCGTGGCTTCCGGGAGATGGTGCGCGCGGGCGAAAAATTCCAGGTACTCGCGCACCAGCATGTCGTCGTAGACGCCCAGCACGTCAGGCATGAAGCCCATGCGGGCGCGCACCTCGCGCTGCTGCTGGAGGGTGAAGCCGCAAATCCACGCCTCGCCGGCGTCAGCGTTGGTGAGCGTGGCCAAAATGCGCAGCAGGGTCGTCTTGCCCGCGCCGTTGGGGCCGACGAGCCCGAAAATCTCACCCTCGTTCAGCGTGAGGGAGACGTCGTTGAGCACCGTGGTGCCCAGGTAGCGCTTGGTGAGCCCGACGGCCCGCACCAGCGGATATCCGGGCGGGGCAGCCGGCACGGCGGTCACGCCAGGGGATTCTTCGGGACGACCCTGCACGTAGAGCCGATCGGCGGCGATGCGCTCCTCCACGGTGGGCTCGCGCCGGTATTCGTCCAGGGATCGCACGTCAGCAAGGCGCAGGGTGCTGGCCGCTTCGGTGTGGACGCTCTCGGGCTCAAGGCTCATCCTGTCTCCTCGCATACAACGGGTCGTCGCCGTTGGACACCACGATCTTCCCCCTCGAGTGGGGCCGAGCTGCGGCGGTCCCCTGGTCCTCCGGGACTGCAGAAAAACGCTCCGGCCCTGCGCCGGGGCGCTCCCCCATGCTACCACCTGGAGCCGGCGGACTCAAGGGCTGACAGCCCCATAAAACGGGCGGACTTTGGACCAGTCCTGGCCCGCGGGTGCGTCGGGCTCACCGATGGGCCCGACTCCGGGGGTGTCGGGTCCATACGTGGGCCCGACCGGGGGACGTCGTGCCTTACTCGCCGCGCTTGCGGGGGACGCGGACCCCGTTGAGGTCGACGTACTCGTCGGTCACGCTGATCTGGCCGGGCGGCCTGGGGAGCCCCCCGCCCAGCGCGAGTCCGACGCCCTGCTCGGGATCGATGGGGAAAGGCGGCACGGTCATGCGCGTCCCGTCCTCGAACAGCGCCTCGATCTTGCCGTCGCGCCAGCCTTCCACGCGCGCCCTGGGCAGCACCGGATAAATCCCGTCCTTCTCGCAATCGTACACGTAGACGGCCACGCTGTCCCCGGTCTTTACGTGGAACGCGTAGTAGCGCTCGTCCGGCGACCACGCGGCGTCCTTTGCTTCGGCGTTGGGCGGCATCTGGCGCACCCGGGAGCCATCGCCCTCGGCAACCGACAGCCCGTCATGCAGCACCAGGGCGACGCGCTTTCCGGCGTCGGACCAGTGCGCTTCACGCAGGTCGCCGCCGGGCGCCAGCATGCGCGGTGCGCTCCCATCGCAGGCGAGCACGTACACGCCCTCCCCCTGTGCGATGGGGACGCGTTTGGCGTGCACGTCGAACACCATCCGCCGCTTGTCCGGGGACAGGATGCGCATGCTCGGCGTGTTGTACCCGAAGCGCTCCAGCAAGTCCGCGCGTTGCTCGGCGGACGTGCCCGGGAACGAGGCCTCGTACTGCTTGAGCATCGGCGCGCGGGGTGCCAGTCCGAGCGCTTCGGCGTCGGGGATGTCGGCCACCGCCTCGAACTTCCCATCCGGCTCGACAACGTAGAGGATGGGAACCCGGCCGGTTCCCCATCCGTCAAAGCCGGCCTCGACCATCAGGCGGCCGCTCGGCAGGTACTCGACGCGCTCAGCCCAGTCCGGCATTTTCGCCAGGGTCGTCTTCGAGCCGTCGAGGCCGACGGTAACCACGTCGTAGCAACGGGTGACCGCGATGGTCTTGCCGTCGGGACTGAGGTCGGGCGAGTGGACGCTCAATCCGTCGTCGAGCAGCACCCGGGGCGCGCCGCCGTCGGAGATCGCCAGCAGGGAGTCCTTTCCGCGGCGCCCCACGAAGGCGACCGTCTGGCCGTCGTCGGCCACGGTCGCCTCCTCAACTTCGAAGCCGCGAGCAGGAATCCGGGTTGATTTCTCAGGCTGGCCGTCGCTGACGGGACTTTTGGCCCGCTCGCCGAGCAGCACGCGATCCCCGTCCGGGCGCGCGGTGAAGCGCCCGTCCGAAGACGCGTCGTGGCCGGCGGGCGCGCCCAGAAAGCGGCGCGCGGCGGCCCGCTCCGACTCGGTGAGCCTGGCGATCAATGCGGTAGTTCCTCCGTCCAGGAGTGTACCGCCGGACGGGCGCGCGTGTGTTAACGCGCGGTTAACGTTGGTGGCATATGGCGGCGCTCGGGAGGGGCTACTCCAGCACGTACGTCGGAATCTGCCCCCCGCCGCCGCTCACGTTGCTCACCGAGCGCGCCGAGACGCGCGTCAGGAAGCCGTGCATGCGGTCCCCGAAGAAGAACGGGTCGAGGTCCACGTAGAACGTGCGATCCACGCCGTCGAGATCCATGAACGACTCCTGGTGCAGCGGGATGCGGGCCTGCACCACCTGCATCCGCGAGGGATCGTCGGCCTGCGCGAGGCCCTCGGCGAGCGCCGCCGCCCAGACATCGGAGGCAACTTCGCAGCCAATGACCAGCCCGCGCCCGCCGTAGTCGTCGTTCGGCTTCATCACCAGATCCGCCTGGCGGGCGACCACGTGCTCCGCGAGGTCCACCCGGCGGCCCTCCACTTCCAGCGGGCCGGGGCGCACCGGCGCGGTCCACGGCACGTGGGCCTTCACGAGCGCGCGCTCCTCGTCGCTGAGCATCCCCTGGAAACGCGGCTCCCAGAGCGCCGCGAAGACCAGCTTCTTGTGGAGGAACTTGGTGCGCAGGTTGTTCACGAAACAGGCGGCCTGGGCGCGATAGGCATCCTCGAAGGCCTTGCACTCATCGCGCCGCTCCAGGAACTCGGAAACCAGCAGGCGCCGGTAAACGAGGTCGATGGGGACGCCGTCAGCCACCAGACGTCCGCCCGACATCTCCAGCGCGCGGGGATCGACCAGCCGCGCGGGCACGCCCTGGCGCTCGAAGTGCTCGGCGAAGATCTCGAACTCGCCGCGGGTGACCACGTGCTCCCAATCGACGATGGCGACGCGCGGTGTCCCTTGCCCGCCCCATTCCCGATAGCCGGCGAGCAGCGTTTGCAGCACGTCGTCGGTGCTGTCGGTGACCAGCAGGCGGTGCCGGCCGGCAAACGCGCGCATGGGCGCGAACCGCCCGAACACGCGGAACAGGCGTTCGTTGTAGCCCACCCCGGTGGGGCACTCGCCGTTCAGCTCGACGAGGTAGAGCCCTTCCTCGCCCAGGAAGGCGTCCATGCGCGACATCGCGCTGGTCTCGCGGGTGCGGGGATGGATGGCGGCCATCTCTTTTTCCGCGGCAGTCATCCCCACGTAGTCCTGCAGCGTGGCATCCGTGGCGGCGCGCTCGGAGAGGCGGCGCAGCGCGCGCATGACGGGTCCCATGGCGCGAAGGACGAGGGCGAGCATGGGACGCGTGATGAAGTGCGGGCGCAGCGTGTTGCACAGCATCCGCGGGCCGTAGTCGAGCTTCTCGGCCAGCATGTCCGCCTCGAAAGCGGCGCGGGGGGGCTCGGGGAGCGCGCGGACCAGCTCGTCCCAGTCGCGGGCGGCGGCGCGGGCGCGCTCCACCTCGCGCTTCAGGTCGAGGCCGGGCACTTCGGTCAGCATAAGCTCGTGTGATTCGGTCAGGTGTGGGTGGGACCCTCCGAGCATGTACAAACACGCTGGAAGCGCACCGTCAATACCATGGCGGCGTCGGCTGTGCCGACCCCTGATCTGGCAGGAAATGGCGTTCGATTGGCCTTACAAGAGGGGACATGTTTCTTCAGCGTCGCACCAGCACCGGGCTTGACATCGGCGAGTACAACGTCAAGTTTTCCATCATCGAGGCCGACGGCGGCCGCATCCGCAACCTCTGGCACGAGGAAGTCATGCCGGAGCGGCAGTCCCAGAACGACGCGCTCGACGAGGCCACCCTGCGGGAACGACTGGAGACCCTGGGCGCCAGCGTGCGCATGAAGTTTCCCAACGTGAAGAAGCCGGTGTCCACCCCCATTCAGGGGGAAAGCGTGGTGTGCCAGTACCTGGAGCTCCCGCAGGTGTCGCCGAAAGAGCTGGATCTGGCGGTCAACTCCATGGCGCGCCGCCACGTCCCTTTTCCCATGGAGAGCGTGAGCATCTCCTACATGTCGGTGCCGCAGCTCTCGCGAGGCGCCAAACGCAGCGCGGTGTTCTTCGTCGCCGTGGAAAAGAGCGCGGTGCAGCGCATGCAGACGCTGGTCTCGAGCATGGGATTCGAGCTCAAGCGCCCCGAAATCACCCCCTTGGCGCTCGTGCGCGAGTTCTCGCGCAACCACGACACCCCGAAGGACCAGTTCACCGCGCTGCTCCACATCGGCTTCCGCCAGACCTACTTCATCGTGCTGCGGCAGCACAATCCCTACTACGTGCGCAACTTCACCCCGGCCGGGCGCGACTTCACCTACGCCTTCCAGATGGGAAATCAGTCCTCTTGGGAGGCCGCGGAGCACGTCAAGCGAAATTACAACTGCCTGGATCGGGA
Source organism: Armatimonadota bacterium (assembly GCA_016868975.1). Taxonomy (GTDB): domain Bacteria; phylum Vulcanimicrobiota; class Xenobia; order RGZZ01; family RGZZ01; genus VGFD01. The sequence goes on from VGFD01000197.1 coordinate 8,663, forward strand.
CGTGTCCGTCGAACCCTTCTTGCTGCGCTGGCTGGAAGAAGTGAAGCGGTCGATGGAATTCTTCCGCACCCAGGTGCTGCGCGCCGACGACGGCGTCAGCCAGGTCTTCATGTCGGGCGGGGGGGCCGCGTGGCAGGGGCTGGACGAGCGGCTCTCCAGCGAGATCGGCATGCCGGTCGTGCTGGACTGCTGGGACCGCTCCCGGCTCACGGCTACCGACTGGCGGCCCGAGGACGCCTGCCTTTACAAGCTCGTGGTGGGCGCCTGCCTGGGAGACTGACTTTCGGGATTTTGATTGGGCGGCTGGCTCGACTTGCTGCAAGGCAGCCTGCCGGCGGAGGAGCTGGCGGTCGCGCGGGATGAGGAATCCAAGGGACGCAATCCCGCCGAGTACCTGATGTCCTCGCGGCTGGTTTCCGAGAAGACGATGCTCTCGTGCATGAGCGTCTATTACAACCTG
>VGFD01000198.1 GCA_016868975.1 Armatimonadota bacterium
CGGCTTCAGGGCTTTCGCGCGGTCGCGCGCGGTCACCAGCAGCGTCGAGTGCGCCGCGCAGGATCTCAAGACGGCGCTGGAACAGGCCGCGAAGCACGGCGTTTCGCTCGCGGTCGCCGGAAATTGCGTGGCCTCGCTGCGCGAGGTGGATCCGTCCTGCGGATATCACAGTCCCAGCTACAGCGACTTGAGCGAAGCGGTGGAATATGCGCTGGGGACCGGCAACCCGGACGCCACGACGAAACGACTGGCGGCGCTGCACTGCAAGGGACGCAGCGTGCGGGACGCGTTGAAACTGGAGCGCGCTTACTCGGCGCTGGGAGCGAACACCGCGCTCTTTGAGGCGTGGTGCGGGCTGCTTGGCGGGCGCGAAGCGTACTACGACGAGGCACATGTCGCGCTGCTCAAGCTGGCGGAAAACCGTCCGCGCGGCGTGGAGGAGATTCTCGCCGCGAAGAAACTGGCCGCCGCACAGCAGGATTTCTCCACGACGGTCAAAGATTTTAGCGCGCTGCAGAAAATGGAAGACGCGCAGCCCGCGCTGGCCGTCAAGGAAATCGCCGATCGGATCGCGGCCATGCGCACCGCCGAAGGGCGCGGCCACTCCAGTCTGGAGGCGCCGGCCGCCCTGGTGCTGGCCGCCGCAAGTCCCGAGGAACGCGAGGAGCGCGCCCAGATGATGCACCGGCTGCTTGGAGCCGAGCGGGACGGGGCGCGCGCCGCTGAGGATTTCCAGTGGATTTTGCAGGACCCGACGGTGGGCGCGGTGACCGAGGAAAAAATCCCCACCTTCGCCGAGCGTGTCGAGAAATTCGTCAATTTGCGCGGCTACGCCACCACGGAAGACCGCGCGGCCGCCCGCCGGATCTACGAGCGAGTGCTGGCGGACGGACTGCAGGAGCACCAGGGCTGGTTTGCGCGGCTCTTTCGCCGTCCCAAGCGGATGGCCGGTATGGTGACGAAACTACTCAAACTGGACGGCGACGCCGGCCGGGTCAGCAAGTATCTCGAAGCCGTGGAAGACGGCCGCTTCGATGACGAGTCGCTGCGCGCATCCTTCAAGCGGTTCAAGAAATTCTTCGGCCGGGCGGGCGAAGAGGTGGCTCCGGAAAAGCTGCGCGACGCCTTCGTGTCGGTGAAAAACGCGCCCTTCTGGGACACCTCCTCGAGCGACGAGCGCTGGGAGTCGCTGTGGAAACTCACCAAATGCATGCGCGACGCCAACCACGCGGCCACCGTATGGACGGCCATGAGTGCCGCCGCCAGGCGTGGACCACCCTGCGCGAGTCCGCGGGCGACGAAGTCAAGGCGCTCTACGATGCGATCACCGAATCGCTGGGGCCCGCCGAGGCGATCACCGATCAGGTGCCGACCATCCTCGAACTGTACAAGCAGCAGGGCGCCGCGCTGGCCACCCGCAGCTACCGCATCGCGCGTACCGTCGCCGCGCAGTGCCCCGGGGAACTGGGCCGGGCGCGCGCCGTCCTGGGCGCGGCCACCAGCGAGGACGCCCAAGCGGCACTCATCGAGCGGCTGGAGAAGCCAGTCGGCGGCGAGGACTTCCGCTTCCGCGCCGCGCTGATCTAGCAGCTGCTGCGCAACAGCCGCGACGACGAGGTGCTGTCCGACTACGACGCCACGGTGGAAGACCTCCAGCCGCAAGGGATGTTCGAGACGCTGGCACCGTCGTACGCAGGACTGATGACCATGCTCGGCTCGCGCTCGCGCGGCACGGCGAAACAAACCCTTGAGTGGCTGCAGGAGCACCACAAGAACAATCCCGACGGCTCCACCGTGGCCGACATGCTGATGGACCTCAACGCCTCGCTGCTCATCCGCCCGGACCTGGACGCGGCCAGGAGCAACCTGCTGCATCGCGAGGAATTGAAGCGCAAGCAGCGCCTGGGCACCGGCAAGATCGAAACCGGCAAGGACGAGGTCAACATGGGCGGCATCAAGGTAAAGATCCGCAAGTCCGATTTCACAGCCTGAAGCCGCATCGCCGCGGTAGACGAAAACGCAAGAGGTCTTACTGCCGCACGATCAGCTGAGCCACGCGGTGACCATCTCCTCGATGGTCTTCACTTGATACCCCTGGCGCTCGTAGGTTTCGATAATCGGGGTGAGGGAGTCCACCGTCTGCTCGCGGCTCATCCCCAGGCTGGACGGATAATTCCCTCCGTCATGGAAAAGCACGATCTCTCCCAGTTCGGGGTTCTGGGTGGAGAGCGCGTGCACCACGTCCGCGCCGGGATTGCGCCAGTCCTGCGAGGAGCGCGTCCACAGCACGGTGAGATATCCGCGCTTGCGCAGGGCGTCCAGCACCGCGCGGTTGTACATTCCCCAGGGCGGACGAAAATAGCGGGGTTTCTGGCCGGTCACCTTTTCGATCGCCTCGGCCGCGCGATCGATTTCCTCCTCGAGGGATTTCTGGTCAAGCAGCGGCATGCAGCGATGCGAAAATGAGTGGCTGCCCACCACGTGGCCCTCAGCCACGATGCGGCGCACGAGATCGGGGTGCTGCTCCACGCTTTTCCCGACCATGAAAAAGGTGCCCTTGACCTGATTTTTCTTGAGGACGTCAAGCACGCGCGGCGTCCAATCCGGCGACGGGCCGTCATCAAAGGTCAGCGCCACCGCACGGAAGGGGAACAGCAGCTTGCGGATGGTGCCCTGCGAATTGCCCAGTCCGTTGGCCTCGTAGGTGGGGATGAAATAGCGGATGACCAGGCCGAACGCGACCCAGCACGCCAGCAGCGGCTTCCACGCCGTGCCCATCGGGACCGACGCCGAGAACATCCACGCGAGCCGGCCCAGGAAGAGGGCCCGCGTCCCGTCAGACATCAGGGACAAACCGATAAATCCCGCCGCGTATGTCCCAAGTGCTATCACGGCAAGACTGCGAAGGGTCAGGCGCAGGTAGTGCGAGGCCACGAAGACGGCGAGGCCGGTCACCAGCAGGCCCAGCGCGAACCACAGGACGAGCGCGATCATGAAGGCCCCGACTTCGCGTCGGGCCGCGCCCGGACCCTGCTCAAATGAAAAACCCGGCTTTTGAAGGCCGGGTTCAGAGAACAAACCACGCTATGCGAGTTAAGCTTTTATTCCTGGCCTTTTACCGGGCCGTAGCTGGTGGTGAAGGTGCCGCCTGACTGAAGGCCCGGATCACCACCGGCAAATCCCGAGGGGGTCAGCACGCCGCCGGACTGCAGGCCCGGCTGGACGTCCTCCGACTGTAAGCCAGGCTGACTGCCGCCACCGCCGAACAGCCCGCCGAGGGGATTGGTTTCGCCGGCATCCTCACCGGCCTCGTCCGAAATGTTGACCGCGTCCGCGGTGTTGATCGCCTTGCCGCCCTCGGTTCCTTCCGTGCGGCTCGCGGCGAGCGTTCCCCCCGCGGGGGCACTCGCTGACGCGGCACCGCCGACCTCACTTTTGGAGGTCGCGGAGCCAATGGCGCCGACCAGATTCTCTTCAGCCATCTGACTTCACTCCTTGTGGGCCCCACCGGAAGCGCTTCACCAAGCCGTCCTGCGTGTGGGCACCCTGTCTTGTTGCTCATGTTATCACAGGGGTAGAACGGTGAATCAATCAAGCGATGTTAACAAGATGTTACAGATGTTAACTGAATATGAACAAAAGGTTGCCAGATTGTTGACGAGAATCCGCCGCGAAAGGGCGCGGAGCCGCATCCCGCCAGGAGGGATCCCCGGCCGTACCGCCGAAAGCCCCGCCGCCTCGCACGGCAACCGCGCCGTGACGGGCTCCGTCGTTGACACTCGTGTTATACTGGCGGGGTGTCTCGTATGAGACCATCAGAGAAACCTGTCTCGGGCGCTCCTCTGACCAGGACGCGCGGGATATGGGGATTATAACAGGAGTCACACCAGCCATGACCCAGTTCAAGGAGAAGAAGACCGAGATCATCGAGAAGCACAAGCTTCACGACAAGGATTCCGGCTCTCCGGAAGTCCAGATCGCGCTTCTGACCGAACGCATCAACCACCTGACCGAGCACCTGAAGACCCACAAGAAGGATCATCACTCTCGTCGCGGCCTCCTCATGATGGTCGGCCAGCGACGCCGGCTCCTCAACTACTTGACGAGCTCGGACATCAAGCGCTACCGCGCGATCGTAGAGAAACTCGGTCTGCGCCGCTAAAGCGAGAACGGCTCGATGGGCGGAGCGGCAGTGAGCCCGCTCCGCTCAATTTGCGTTCTCACCTGAACCAAATACGCCGGTCGCTGACCAGAGCGCAGCCGGCAAAGCCTCCTGATGCGGGAATCAACCGTATCGAGGCCCTCCCGTAAGCAGTCCGCCGCGGTCGCAGTTGGAGCAGTCCCTCGAAGCAGGGAGCGACCGATTCGGACACCAGCGGGGTCCCTGGACCCACTAGAACAGCGGCGTCGCGAAAAAGCCGCGCAATGAACGAAAAGAACGAAAAGGAACGAACATGCTAGAAACCAAGACCAAGAATGAAGCGCCCACCGGCCTTGTGGTGTCGCGCGAAATCGGTGGAAGAACCCTGACCCTGGAGACGGGCGTGCTGGCGAAGCAGGCCGGCGGCGCCGTCCTGGCCCGCTGGGGCGAGAGCGTCGTGCTTGCCGCGGCCACCGCCTCGAGCAAGCCCCGCGAGGGCATCGACTTCTTCCCACTCACCGTGGACTACGAAGAGAAGCAGTACGCCGCCGGCAAGATGCCCGGCGGGTTCATCAAGCGCGAGGGCCGACCCACCGAGAAGATGATCCTGGTGTCGCGCCTGATCGACCGTCCCATCCGCCCGCTGTTCCCCGAGGGGTTCCGCAACGACGTGCAGATCGCCATCCTGGTGCTGTCGCACGACCGCCAGCACGACACTGACATCCCCGCCATGGTCGCCGCGTCGGCCGCGCTGTCGCTCTCCGACATCCCTTTCCAGGGCCCCATCGGCGCCGTGAAGATCGGCCGCAAAGACGGCAAGTTCCTGGTCAATCCCACCTACGACGAACTGCAGGACAGCGAGCTCAACCTGGTGATGGCGGCTACCAAAGAGAACCTGATGATGGTGGAAGCCGGCGCCAGCGAGGTGAGCGAGGCGACCATGCTTGAGGCCTTCAAGGTCGGCCACGACGTCATGCGCGAGGTCATCGGCATGATCGAGGAGATGGTGGAGAAGGCCGGCAAGCCGAAGCGCAATTTCCCGATCCAGCAGCCCGACGCCACCCTTGAGAAGTGGATGCTTGACCTGCTCGGCGACGACATCAAGAAGGGCATGCGCATCACCGAGAAGCACGCCCGCAGCGAGGCGCTCGACGCTATCGACAGCAAGCTCTTCCGCGCTCGGCTTGAGGGCAAGAAGGACTCCGACGAGAAGAAGCACGTCCTCTCGATTCTTGACGACCCGACCCGCAAAGACTTCGGGAACCTGGTCAAGAAGCTCGAGGAAGAAGAGCTGCGCACCATGATCGTCGAGGAGAACCTGCGCCCCGACGGCCGCAATCCCGAGGAGATCCGGCCCATCTGGTGCAAGGTCGGCGTGCTGCCCCGCACCCACGGCACCGGCCTCTTCACCCGCGGCCAGACCCAGGCGCTCACCATCGCCACCCTCGGCATGCTGAGCGAGGACCAGCTTCTCGACGGGCTCACCCCGGACACCTCGAAGAAGTACATCCACCACTACAACTTCCCGCCGTATTCGGTCGGCGAGACCCGCCCCATGCGCGGTCCCGGCCGCCGTGAAATCGGCCACGGAGCGCTCGCCGAGCGGGCGCTCATCGCCGTCCTTCCCAGCGAGGAAGACTTCCCCTACACCATCCGCCTCGTGTCGGAAATCCTGGAGTCGAACGGCTCCACTTCCATGGCGTCGACCTGCGGCAGCACGCTGGCGCTGATGGACGCGGGCGTGCCCATCAAGGCGCCGGTCGGCGGCATCGCGATGGGACTGGTGATGAAGGGCGACAACTTCCGCGTCCTCACCGACATCCAGGGGATGGAAGACGCGCTGGGCGAGATGGACTTCAAGGTGGCGGGCACCCGCGAAGGCATCACCGCGCTGCAGATGGACATCAAGGTGGCCGGCATTTCGCACGAGATCCTGGAGAAGGCACTCGCCCAGGCGAAGGACGCCCGTTTCCAGATCCTCGACGTGATGGAAGCCACCATCGACAAGCCGCGCGCCGACCTGTCCAAATACGCTCCGAGAGTGTTCACGCTGACCATTCACCCGGACAAGATCAAGGACGTCATCGGCCCAGGCGGCAAGGTCATCAACAAGATCATTGCCGATACCGGCGTGAAGATCGACATCGAGAACGACGGCCGCATCTTCATCGCGGCGCTTGACGGCGAGGCCGGCCAGCGCGCCATCGGCATCATCGAGAACCTGACCCGCGACGTCGAGGCTGGCGAGATCTACGCCGGCAAGGTGCTGCGCATGATGAACTTCGGCGCCTTCGTGGAGATTCTCCCGGGCAAGGAAGGCCTCGTGCACATCTCCCAGCTCGCTCCCTGGCGCGTGAACCGCGTCGAGGACGTGGTGAAGATCGGCGACGAGATTCCGGTGAAGGTCATCGAGATCGACAACCAGGGCCGCATCAACCTCACGGCCAAGGGAATGATCCCCGGGCTGGAGCCCCCGCCCGGCTGGGAAGAGGGGATGGAGCAGGAGGCGCCTCCCCGCTCGTTCGACCGCGGACCGCGTGGTCGCGATGACCGCGGCCCGCGTGGCGGCGGCGGCCGTGGTCGTGACGACCGGGGCGAACGCGGCGGCGGCGGTCGCGGTGGCTATGACCGCGGCGGCGGACGCGGCGAGACCTCGTACCGCGGCGGACGTGGCGAGGGCGAGGATCGCGGCGGCTGGGACGATCGGGGACCGCGCGAAGAGCGCGCGCCCCGCGAGGACCGTGCCCCCCGTGACGAGGAGCGCTTCGAGGACGACCGCGAGGATCGCGACGAGCGGCCCCCGCGCGAGGAGCGCGCCCCCCGTGAGGAACGCGCCCCGCGCGGCGACCGTGGACCTCGCGAGGACCGTGGACCTCGCGAAGACCGCGACCGTGGCCCCCGCGAGGAACGCGGCGATCGCGGACCGCGTGATGACCGTGGACACGATCGCGGCCCCCGCGGCCCCCGCGAGGATCGTGGACCCCGTGACGACCGCGGCTCTCGTGACGACCGTGGGCCCCGTGAGGACCGTGGACCTCGCGAAGATCGCGGACCCCGTGAAGACCGCGGACAAGACCGCGCCCCTCGCGGCGACCGCGGACCGCGTGAGGACCGTGGACCTCGTGAGGACCGTGGACACGACCGCGCCCCCCGCGGCGACCGCGGCCCCCGTGAGGATCGTGGCCCCCGCGAGGACCGTGGCCCCCGTGAGGAGCGCCCCGCCCGTGTCGAGCGTGCACCCCGCGGTGAACGCGCCCCTCGGGAAGACCGTGGCCCGCGCGAAGACCGAGGCGGACGTGAGGATCGTGGCGGCTGGGACGAGCGTCCCGCGCCCCGCGATGACGTTCGTCCTCCCCGTGAGGAGCACGCCCCGCGCGAAGATCGCGAGGAGCGCAGACCGCCGGCCCCGCGCTGGTAGGGAACAACAATAAGGCCTCCGGGCGCTGCCCGGGGGCCTTTATTCATGGTGCGAACGGCCGACAGCGAAGTTTCTTGACCGCGTCCTTCCACCGTGATAGCATGTATGCACCATATAGCCTACATGCCTACAGGAGACCCGTGCAGCGCACACAGATCCAGCTAAGCACTGAACAGCAGCGGCGATTGAAGATTCTGGCCACGCAACGGGGAACGTCCGTGGCCGAGCTGGTGCGCGAAGGGATCGACCTCTTGCTCTTGCAGGAAGATCGGCGCAAGCGCTGGCGTAGGGCCTGGAAGGCGGTTGGAGCAGGTCACGAGCCAGCGGGCGCCAGCGACGTGGCCGAGCGCCACGACGATTACTTGCGGGAGATTTATGCACGTGACCTCGGTGTTCGTTGATACCTCGGCACTGTACGCGCTGATGGTCAGCGGGGACTGTTTCCATAAGGCCGCGGTGGAGACGCTTGCCCAACTCGAAAGAAAAGATGCCGCACTGATTTCCTCGTCGTTCGTGTTGCAGGAGACCGTGACATTGTTGCAGGCTCGCCACGGCATGGCGACGGTGCGCTCCTTCCACGCGGATTTTCAGCCGCTGCTCGACATTCGGTGGATCGAAGCGACGCTTTACGAGCGCGCCCTCGCGGCGCTGCTCGCATCCGGGTCACGGCAGGTGAGTCTGACGGACTGGTCCAGTTTTGAGGTCATGCGGTCGGAAGCCCTGGATACCGCCTTTGCATTCGACCCACACTTCCAGCGTCAAGGCTTCACCTTGCTTCCCTGAGCACTCGCGCCCGATGACCGAGTCAGCGGCCCCGGTGTCTTAGTGGTCCGCGGCGCAAGTCTGATCATGAATTGGAGCTCCGGGCGCGGACCACTAAGCCCCAAATCGGTTTGATCGTGTCGCGCGACACGCCCGGGTCAGTCGTCGTCTGAGTAAGGCGAAGCTACTTGTGTCGCGCGACACTTAGCCAGCGTCCAGCCGCGGAGGTTTGCGGAGATAGAGGGCCTTACTCCGCCCGTCGCCGCTGGGCCAGCACCATGGCAATCTGCCCGCGGTGATACGCTTCGTGCGTGAGCACGTGGTAGAGCAGCCAGCGGCCCTGGCGGCGCTGGCCCTTCTTCTCTGGATGCTCGTAGAGGGAATCCAGCGCGGTGTCGCGGCTTACTTCGAGTACCCGTAAAGAAGCCTGGCGAACGTCGTTGAGGTCGCTCAGCCACGCCTCGAGCGGACGGCGCGGCACCTCCAGCTCGTCGCCGCGGCCCGGCTGGCAGCCCGCCGCGCGCCACAGGTCGTCGTCAGCCGGCACGCCTCCGAACACTTCGCGCAAGGCGAACAGCTCGGCGGCGGCGATGTGCCAGAGCAGGCGCCCGACACTCTTGCCGGTCGGAGGCTCCCAGGCCAGGTCCTCGTCGGACATGCCCTGCACCTGCGTTACCGTCTCGTCACGGAGGTTCTCCAGCATCGAGATCAAGAGCGTCATCTCCGGCCCGATGCCGTGCACCATGCGCAGGCTTCGTTCGGTCACTTCACTCGCG
>VGFD01000199.1 GCA_016868975.1 Armatimonadota bacterium
GTGAAAGATCCGCTGCTCTGCGGGCGCGCAGCGCGGATGCTGCCCGCCTCGTCACAGATCCACGTGGAACATTTCGGCGCCCCACTCGAGCCCGCCCTGGTGGAGGCCGCCCACCGCGAGGCACGCGAAAATCCCCGCTACCGATGGCTCGGGGACAGGCCGCGCCGCTCTGTGATGCGCGCTCTTGCCGGCAGCCGAATCCTGGTGCTCTCCTCACGCCTGGAGGGCGGCGCCAACGTGATCTCCGAAGCGCTGGCCGCGGACGTGCCGCTGCTCTCCACCCGAATTCCAGGCTCGGTCGGGCTGCTGGGCGAAGACTACCGGGGATATTTCCCGGTTGGCGACGCCGCCGCCCTGAGCGTGCTGCTGTTGCGGGCGGAGCAAGATGCCCAATTTTACTCCTCATTAAAGGAGCAATGCCGCGCGCGCCGCCCCATGGTGGATCCGGCCCGCGAGCGGGCCTCGCTGGCGCGGCTCCTGGAGGAGTTGTAGATGGACGGGAGCGGCCCGCGGGCGGACGATTTTGCGAGGGCTTCTCGCCCGCTCAATTCCATGCTGCTGGTTCTACGACGAGGAAGGCTCGCGATTATTGCCGGAATATTATCTGACGCGCTGCCACGCGGCTGGAGCGACACCGTTCACATAGCCGGCACGGGAGGAGTGAAAAAATCCTCCCTGGAAGATTTTTCTCGATGCGAAGAGGGCTGTGGGTCGCACCACCAGCGCGCAAGGCTCTGGCTGCAGGGCAGCCCCCACCTGGACGTGGGCCGCAATATCCGCAAGTATTTCGCCGAGAAAACCATCACGTTTGACAACGCCATCAATACCATCAAGACCCTGCGCGACATCGGCCTGCGATATCTGGCGGCCGAAGGCGGAGTGAACGCCACCGCCCTCAACGCGTGGTGGGCGGCGGGGGGAAGCCTGCTGCCGGACGGGACCGATCCTGGTCAGCCGACGTTTTGATTATCGCCGGTTTGTCAACAGGCTAATCGCCCAGGCGCACCGTCGCGGCCGCGTGGGCCGTGCGGCGGACGGCGTCGTAGTCCGCGTCGGTGACCGCCGCGAAGCGCTCGATGGGCCAACCGTCACAGCTCAAAGTAAACAACGCCTGCTGGATTTCCTCGAACAAATAATTGCCCCGAGCCAGCACCGCCGGAGGCGCCGGCGACGGACCCAGCGAGGCTACGACGCGCAGATCCGACAGGCTCAGCGCGCTCTCGAAGGCGAGCACCGTGCAGTCCACCGCGGCGCACTGCGCCTCGCCGTCGCGCACCAGGCGCAGCGAGTCCAGGTGGGCGCCGGAAAATATCACCTCGCGGAAGAATCCCCGAAAATTCCCCTGCAGCGCGAGGTGCTGGCGCAGCAGGTTGTAGCCGGAATTGGAATCCGTGCTGTTACAAGTGAACACCGTGCCCCGCAGGTCGTCGAGCGTGCGGTAGGGACTGTCCGCGCGGACCACCACGTCCGCGAAATACTCCGGGCGGGAATTGCCCCGCGGAAAGCGCAGCACCGGCGCGGCGAGCTGATCGTAGCGCGGTTGGGGGGCGTCGGCCTGGAGCACGTAGGCCAGGGCCGGGATGAAGCCGAGATCCACCTCAAAAGGCTGCGGTGGGTTCACGAAATCGATGGTCAGGCCGGTCGACGCCGCCACGTGCTTGAGCGCCACGGCCAGAAAGCCGTTGGCGTTGTCGGCCAGGAGCGAGGCGGCGCGCACGTCCGACAGGTTCCACTCGGACGCGCCGGGCGCCTGCCAGGGCGAGCGTCGACGGTATTGGGAAGAATATCCCAAAACGCACACCAGGAGCCTGGAAATTCATGGAGTACTCTCCACGACTCTGACTCTAGCGCGACTTTACTGGAATCGTCCTGTTTCTGAGAGAGGTGACGGGCTGGGACCGGCTTGGCAGCTGAGTTTTGAGCGCCTCATCGTCCCGGCAATCATGTATACACAAACAGATGTTCGCGTTTAGTCAAGTATTGACAAAGATTAAAGACTAGTGTATACGCAAATGGATGGCGAGCTTGCAGAAGCACCAGGTCAAGGGGCGCACATACTGGCGTATCGTTGAATCGCGCCGCGTCAACGGAAAGCCGCGTCCGGTTCCGGTGATGTACCTCGGCAGTGCCGAAGACCTCCTCCGACTGCCTGTCAGGTGAGCCGCACGGGGCCCTGATGGTCCGGTCCTATCAACACGGGGATGTCGCAGTTCTCAGGTCGATGATCGATCGCCTCGATGTCGTCGCCACGATTGATCGCCACGTCCCTCGGTCATGTCGTTCGATGTCGGTTGGGACGACCCTGGCTCTGGCGGCAATCAATCGAGCTGTCCGGCCTCGCTCAAAGGCCGGTTGGGCAGACTGGGCCGTTGAGACATCCGTGCCCATATTATTCGACATCGATCATCCTGAAAAGGTGACAAGCCAGCACTTCTGGGACCAGATGAATCTTGTTTCTGAAGAAGCCCTGAAGGCCATTGAAGGTGAATTGACGCGACGTATCGTCGAGGAGTTCCGGTTACCGCTTGACACGCTTTTGTATGATGCAACCAACTATTTCACGTACATCGCTAGCGACAATGACCGGCCCAAACTGCCGCAACGCGGCCACTCCAAGCAGAAGCGGTCAGATCTGCGGATCTTCTCAGTCGCAGTGCTTGCAACACGCGACGGGCAAATTCCACTTTTAGCGCAGGTCTATGAGGGGAACAAGGTTGACTCGAAGCAGTTCCCCGACTCGCTCACGGAAATTCAAACAAGGCTGCAATCACTGCTGGGCAAGGAAATCAGCGACGTAACCCTCGTGTTCGACAAAGGCAACAACTCTCGCGACAACTTCGCACGTGTCGATGCCGGTCCGATCCATTATGTGGCTTCGCTTCCGCTAAATCAACACAAGGATCTGGCCGCAATCGCGATGGATAAGTACGTTCCGCTACCAAAGAGCTCAGCTCTTGCCGGGCTTCCAGTGCACCGCTGTCAGAAGACAATCTGGGGTAAGGAACGCACCGTTGTGCTGGTCATTAGCCCCACACTACGTGAGGGTCAAAGCCGAGGGCTCGACCAGCACCTTAAGAAGCGACTTCGCGCCCTCGATAAATGGAAGCTGGTGTTGCAGAAACCGGGCAGCGGACCACGTACCGCAGCCGCGGGGCGCACGAGGGCGCAGGCCCTTTGCTCAGGGCAATATGTTAAGGACGTGCTTCGAGTTGAATATGATCATCGCAAGAAGGGTGCTCATCGCCTTTCCTGGTTCATCGACGCGGCAGAACGCGCACGCCTGGAGGCCGATGTCTTCGGAAAGATGATCTTGATCACCGACAGGCACGCGTGGTCGACCGAGGATATCGTGAAGGCCTATCGCGGGCAAAGCCACGTCGAGAGAGTCTTTCGGCAAACCAAGGATCCAGAACACCTGGCGGTCAGGCCTCAGTACCATTGGACCGACCAGAAGATCCGCGTGCACGCATTCATCTGCTTTCTGGCGTACACTCTCTCCCGCCTCATTCAGCGAGAGGCTGAGCAACAAGCGAAGTGGAAGGGAAGCCTGTCCACCTTGCTCAAAGACCTCGGAAAGATTCGTCTGGCAATGGTGGCCCACATCCACAAGGACGGAGGGAAGCCTCAATGCCAATGGGTGCTGGAGCAGAGGGACCCGTCGCTGCTCAAACTCTATCGGGGCCTCGTCCCAGACAGGCCTCCGTTTGTGTATACGCCGTCAGCACCATGAAACCCGCATGGCTACTGCATTCCGGGGCAATCCAGTCTCAAATTTCCGGAAAGTCGCGCTAGGAGAAGAACGTCATGGCTACCGAAACCGTCGTCCTCGCGCCCGGCGCATTCTGCTGGGTGGACCTGGGCACCACCGACCCCGCCGCCGCGCGGAAATTCTTCGGGGAACTGTTCGGCTGGACCGCCACCGAGCACCCCATGCCCGGCGGACAGACCTACGCAATGATGGAAAAGGACGGCCGCAAAGTCGCCGGCATCATGCTGCTGCCCGAACAGGCCAGACAGATGGGCGCCCCGCCCCACTGGCTGTCGCACGTCTACGTCAAGAGCGCCCAGGAAACCGCGCGCAAGGTCAGGGAACTGGGCGGCAAGGTGCTGCTGGAGCCCATGGACTGCATGGGGGCGGGCACCATGGCCGTGCTGCAAGACCCGCAGGGCGCGGTGTTCGGCGCGTGGCAGCCGGCCACGGAGCTGGATACGAACACGGCGTACAACCAGCCCGGCGCGCTCTGCTGGAACGAGCTTTGGACGTCCGACACGGGCGCCGCGACGGGATTCTACACCGGTCTCTTCGGGTGGAAGCCCGACCCGCAAGACTTCGGCGGGATGAAGTACACCGTCGTCAAGAACGGCGAGCGACCCAACGGCGGCATCATGGCCTCGCCCGGGGAAGGCGTTCCGCCCAACTGGGTCGTCTACTTCGCCGTCGCCAACTGCGACGCCACCGTGTCGAAGGCCACCGGCCTGGGCGCGAAGGTGCTGGCGCCGGCCATGGGAATCCCCACCGTGGGACGCTTCGCCGTGCTGGCCGACCCCCAGGGGGCGGCGTTCGCGGTGATCCAGCCGGAAAAACAGGGATAGCCCCAGCCCCGCTCGGCGCCCAACGGGCTGTCCGGGCGGGGCATTTTTGTTATAATTGAAGCGCATGTGGGCTGGACGCGCGCGCGGCGTGGCGATGGCCGCCGCGCTGGTGCTGATTTCTTTCCTGATGGTCATGGGAATGGCCCAACTTGCCGTCGTCCAGCAGGACCAGAGCTTCGCCACCATGCAGCAGATGAGTGCCCAGGTGTACTACATGGCACTGTCCGGGATCGAGTACCAGAGGATGTTCCCGGAGAAGTTTCCGGTCGGCGTGACCCGGCGGATCATGCTGCCCAACGGAGAGCGCGCCCAGTACGCCGATATCCGCGTGGACGCAGACGGCACGATAACCTCGACCGGAATCCTGGTGGATTCCTATGACTACGAGCTCGCGCGGCGCGCGCTGATCGTGCCGGTGGGGGATTTACAGCGGATTTACGAGCCGCCCGTGCAGCTTACCGACACCGCCTCGCAGAGGCACGATCGCGTGAATCGGCCGCGCTTCAACCGAAATGTGTCCCAGATTCCATAGGGCGCTCCGCGGATTCACGCTGCTCGAGGTGTGCATCACCATCGGGCTCCTCATGCTGTTTCTGATCATGCTGGGCGACTGCATGGCGGCCGCTTACCGGGCCACCAACAAGTCCACGCAGAGCGTGAGCAACTACCGGCTGGCCGTCACCGCGCTCGACGCCCTGGGGCGCGAACTGCGCGCCTGCACGACGGTTTATTCGCCCAATCCGGCCACCCTGAATCCGGGCGTGGTCATCACGCCGAACCGCGCGAAGCCGCTGATTTTCCGCTACAACGACGCCGGAGTAAGCACCGTGGCCATGTGGTGGTTCGAGGAGGAGCCGCAAAAACTATATCGGGTGCGCTACCAGATGACCTACGAGTACGGCAAGCCCTCGACGTACAAACTGCAGGGCGGCGACCCGGCGGCCGGCCGCGTGATGCTGCGCATGGTGACCGCCGTGGTGCTGGAGAAACTGGATCCGACCAGCACCAATGACGTGAACATGCTGCGCGTGCGCGCCACCATGGCGGGGATGGACTCGCTGCTCACGGTGGAAGCTTCGGTGCTCGGCCTGTGAGGCCGCGCGGACTGTCCTTGATCGAGATGGTGTGCGCCGTGTTCATTGTCCTGCTGGCCGTCACCTACGTGATGGGGATGTTCCTCGGCGGCAGCCATACCCACGCCCGCGCCCAGGACGTGTCCCGAATGAACACGCTCGCGCAATCGCGCATGGACATCCTCATGGGCACCGATTTCAAGCGCCTGGCCAGCGCCAGCGGGACGTTTTCCGGAGCCGACGAGAAATTTTCCTGGAAAGCGACCGTCGAGCCGTACAAGACCGACATGAAAAAAATCACCCTCACCGTGACCTCGCCGATCGGCCGCACCGAGTCCCTCGTCGGGCTGCGCTGCCCGAATCTTGAAGACGAAGGAATGCGGCTCTATCGGGAATATGGATGCGCCTCCTGCCACGCAATCACCAAATTCGACTGGGCGCGCGGAGTTGGTGGCCCGACCCACGACGGCATCGCGCGCACCGCGTCCACGCGGATCAGCGGGATGTCGGCCGGCGAATACCTCGAGCAGTCGGTGCGGGATCCCAGCGCGTACCTGGTGCCCGGCTTCGAGCCAGGGATGGCCGCCATCAGCGAGACGGATATGTCCAACGCGCAACTCAAGGCGATCACCAAATTCATGATGACCCTTCGTTAGCGCATGCTGAGGCGGCCCGGCCAACTCCAGCGCGGATGGTCGCGGGGAATTCCGGAGGCCTCGTGCCACGATCCGCCGCAGCAGATCACGTAGGTCTCACGCTCGACGTCCACCCGGTACGCATAGCTATCCCCCTTTGCCGAGGGACACACCGGAAGGCGCGCCATGGATTTTGACTTCACCAGCAAGTTGAGTGATTTCGGATAGGCGTGGTCGTGCGCGCGATAATAATTGTGCAGCGCGATTTTCAGCATCGCAAGGTTGCGGGCGCAGGCACGGGCCTTCTCCTGGGCGGCGCGGGGACCGCTTAGCTTCACCGCGGGCAGGGTGCGCAGCGAATCAGGCTCCTCTTCATAAAGAAGCGCCACGGTGGGGGCCTTGCGCTGGCTCAGCACGGCGTGCTTCGGGGCCGGCCTGTGGAGCGCGAGCGAAACCCGCTTGACGATCCAGGCGCGGACGCCGGGCGCGGCGGCGAGGCCGGCGGTGAGAAAAATGATCAAGAGCACGATGGGGTGGGCCGGGATCCTGGGAAGCCAGGGACGGCGCGGGGCGGCGACGCGCAGAGGGGCGGCGACGGGCGGCAGGGGCGCCGTTTTGCCGATCAGTTCCATTCGCGTACCTGGCATTCCGTGGATTGCCAAGAGCCCCGCCGACCAACCTCGTTGCCTTCATTATGGGGCCCCGGAGTCAGGCGGATCCGTGATGCTGGTCACAGATCGAGATCCGCCTCCGGTAGTAGATCGGCGCGCGGCCCTCGAAGCGGGCGCCGATGAAGTACTTGCTCCTGCTCTTGTTGCTGGCCATCGGGTCGTCCGGGCTGACACGCGCGGACGGAACGGGGATCGTGTATTACCTGGATCGGCCCGCCCGGGCAAACTATCCCCTGGCGATGATCTTGCAGGGGTCGGAGTGCCTGCGCGTGGCTGATAAATACGCGTCCATGATCGCGCAACTCAACGCGGCGGGAATTGGCGTGCTGCGCATCGAGAAACCCGGGCTGTCGGCGGACACGCCGATCGGGGAGTGTCCTGAGGAATATCTGCGCACCAACACGCTGGAACGGCGTGTCCTCGACGTGATGGCGGTGGTGGCCACCCTGCGCCGCGCGCCCGACGGGTGGAACGGCGTCCTGGGGATTGCCGGCGGATCCGAGGGCGGGCTCGTCGCGGCGGCGGCCGCGCCGCTCATCCCCGAGACGGGGGCGGTGCTGCTGATTTCCAGCGCCGGTGGCATGACCTTCGGCGAGGAATTGCTGCTGCTGGTGGAAGCGGAGATGCGGGCGGCCGGCGCACCCGCGGAGGCGATTCGCAAGCGCCTCGACGAAATGCGCGCACAGTATATCGTCATGCGGGATAATCCGGTCCCCGACAAAGAGTGGATGTCGGATGGAAAACTGGCCCGCAACACCTATCTGTGGTGGGCCGACGCGCTGCCGGTGGCCGCCGTGCGGCCGCTCCTGGAAACCTCCGCGCCGATTCTCGTGCTACACGGGGAGGCGGATCGCCAGACGCCGGTGGACAGCGCGCAGTGCATGCTGGATGCGTTCCAGGCGCGCGGGAAGAAGAATCTCGAATTGCGCAGGTATCCCGGGATGGGGCACAGTCCGACGCCGCGGGCAATTTCCGAGGGGATGTCGTGGCTTATCGAGAGGCTGACTCAGCCGAAATAGCGCCCGAGGCGCCCGCTGGCGCTGCTGGAAATGCGCGTGACACTGGCCACGCTGTACAAGAGTTTCCAGGTTACGGACGCCTTAGAGGTCGATTACCAGCCCCCACTCGGGACTCTGGTCCGGATCCGAGCACACGCGCTCGCCCACTGGGCGGGCGCCGAAACGGCCGTACAACCGATGGGCGGCCTCGAAGCGCTTGTCGCTCCAGATCTCCATGCGCTTGCGGCCGCGGCGGCGGGCCTCGTCGACGACTTCCCGCATGAGCGCCGTTCCTGCCCCGCCACGCGCGTCGGGGATCACGTAGAGACGCTCCAACGAGCAGTCGGTGCCGCCGATGCGGGTGATTCCACCGTGCTCCGTAGGGAGTCCGGGCGCGCCCGCAATCGGGGGGAAGATTTCCAGCGCCGCAGTGCCGATGACCCCGCGGCCGGGGATCTCCGCCACCCAGAATCCGTGACCGGCATCAAGGTAACTTCCCGCAAGATCGTGCAGGTCGGCGTGATAATCGTCCGGATCCCAGGTGAATCCGAATTCCTCGTAGACCAGACGGACGACTTCCGCGGCGGCAAGGCTGTCCTCTGGCGTGGCCGGGCGTGTGAACATTTGTTGCCTGTTGGACGGCGCGGGCGGATTTGCCTGCCGATGTGATATTGCGCACGCGGCCGCCTGTCCGCGCCCCTGGCCAATGGGCATGAATATTCGTGAAATGAATAATCGTGGCATCATGTGGTGGGGAATCGTGGGCGCACTCGCCCATCTCTCGTGCATTTGCACTTTTCCGCTGTGGGCGGAGAAAACCGCGCTTGGCCCGTGCGGGTCGGCGTTGCTGCTGCTCCTGGCCGCCGTGGCCCGAGCGCCGTTCCCCAGGGTGGCCGGCCCTTACCGCTGGGTGCGCCACCCAATCTACGCATCCTACATGCTGGCGTGGCTCGCCGGCGCCGCTGCCAGCGGGCAATTCTGGCTGCTGATCCACGCGGCGTACATGTACGCTCTGTACGCGGAGGCGGCGCGCCTGGAGGAAGTCAGGCTGTTACGAAGCCCACACGGTCTGGAGTATGTGGACTACCCCCAGCGCACCG
>VGFD01000200.1 GCA_016868975.1 Armatimonadota bacterium
GTTTGAGCGTTCGCATCGCGGTCGTGGAGGATGACGAGACGGTGGGCGCGTCCGTCGCCTACAGCCTGCTTCGCCTCGGCTACGCGGTGGAAACCTACGAGGACGGCGCGGAAGCGCTCCGCGTGTTGACCGAGCATCCGCCCGACGTAGCCATCCTGGACCTGAGCCTGCCCAACGTGGACGGCCTGACCATCTGCCGCACCCTCCGCGCGACGCATCCAGAGACCGCCATCATCATCCTGACGGCCCGCTCGGAAGAGCTGGACCGGGTGCTGGGACTGGAGTCCGGCGCGGATGACTACGTTGTGAAGCCCTTTTCCCTCAAAGAGCTGGAGGCGCGCGTGGGCAGCATCCTGCGCCGCATGCAGCCGCGCGCCGCCAGCGCCGCGGACCTGCTGCGCTGCGGCGCCATCACCCTGGATCGGAACCGCGGCACGGTGGACGTGGCCGGGCGCGTCACCTCCGTCACCCGCCGCGAGGAGGAGGTCCTGGCCTTCATGATGGCGCGGCCCGGCCAGGTCGTCTACCGCGAGCAGCTTCTGGAAGGCGTATGGGGCAAGGACTTCTAGGGGGAAACAAAATCCTCGACGTCTACATCCGCGGACTTCGCGTCAAGCTGGAGCCCGACCCCGCAAACCCGATTTACCTGATCACCGTGCGGGGCCGCGGGTACAGCCTCGGGGACAGTTGAACCGCCGACCCACCGTCAACGCGCTGGTCCGCCTGCTCGCCGTGGCCTTCATCGTGGGGCTCAAGGCGCTCGGCGTCGTGCTCTGGAACTCGATTCAGAGCGCCGCCGAGTACGGCATCTGGAGCCAGGTCGACAGCGTGGCCCGGCTGGACGCGCGTCTCTGGGAAGTGAACGGACACCGGCTCGTCCTCCCCGACACCTCCAATCACACGCTGCGCGTCACGCTGCTCAACGACGCGGGACTCGTGCTGCAGGACACCTCCTCGCCGAACGCGCGGCTCCAGGACGAGGCCCAGTTTCCCGAGGTGAAGGCCGCGCTGGCCGGTCAGGTGGGACGCGCGCAGCGCTACGCGCCGGCCATCCGCGACACGATGATGTTCACCGCGCTGCCGCTGCGCGACGAGCGCGGCCGCCTGCGCGGAGTGATGCGCGCGGGGATTTCCACGGGCGTGCTGCGCGAGCGGCTGGAAGTGGCGTGGCGCACCTTCGCGCTGTGCTTCGTCGGCTTCGCGCTGCTCGGACTGGCGCTGGCCACGGTGGTCTCGCGCACGCTCACCCAGCCTCTGGCCCGACTTTCCGAGATGTTGCGCAGCGGCGACGTCCACCCCCTGCGCGGGTCGGTCCCCCAGGAAATCGCCCACCTCGGGCAGTCGCTGCAGCGCATCCAGGGCGAGCTGAAGGAGCAGTACGCGCGGCTGGTCGGCGAGCATCGTAGGCTGGAAGCCATCCTCTCCAGGGGGGACGAGGGCATTCTGCTGGCGGACCCCAGCGGTGTGGTCACCTTCTCCAATCCTGCCGCCCTGCGCATCTTGCGGGTGAGCGCGGCCGAGATCAAGGACTGGCCGCGCACCGAGCCCGACATGTGCTCGCGCGTGCTGGCCATGATCTCGGCGGGCGACGAGACCAGCACCGCAATCAGCAGTCCCGACGACGACCGCAACGTCATCGTGGCGGTCTACGCCATCCCCTGGGCCGGCGAAACGCACGGCCACGCGGTGTTCCTTCGCGACGTCTCCCATCTCGTGCGGGTGGACCGCATGCGGCGCGAGTTCATCGCCAACGCCTCCCACGAGCTGCGCACGCCGGTTGCGGCGGTGTCCAACGCGCTGGAAGCGCTCGAGATCGGCGCGCTGCAGGACTCCCAGAAGTGCGGCGCCTTCCTGGAGCGGGCGCGGCGCTCGGTGGATCGGCTGGCCCGCTTGTCGGAAGGGCTGCTCGAGCTGTCCATGGCGGAAAGCTCGCCGGACCGACCCGGCGACTGCGACGCCGTGGAAACCGCGCAGCAGACCATCGCCAGCCGCCAGAGCGCGGCCGCCGCCCGCGGGCAGACGCTCCAGCCCACCCTGCCGAGCGGGCCGCTCCAGGTGGCGATGCCGGAGGACGATTACTCCAGGGTTCTCTGCAACCTGATCGACAACGCCATCAAGTACGCGCCCGAGGGGAGCACGATCGAGGTGATGGTGAAGGCCGGTCCAAAGTTTGTGTCGGTGGCCGCGCTGGACACCGGCTCCGGCATCGAGCCCTCCGACCTCGCCCTGATCTTTGACCGCTTCTACCGCGCGGACAACGTGCGCTCCAAGCCGGGCTCCGGCCTGGGGCTGAGCATCGCGAAAATCCTGGTGGAACGGTGCGGAGGACGGGTTACGGCGGCCAACCGGCCAGGGGGTGGCGCGGCGATTGGTTTTGAAGTGCCCCTGTTCAAGCGCGAGGGATGAGGTCGGTGACGTCGAACGGCGCCGTGGTGAGGATTTTTGCCCCCCACGCAGGAGAAGGCTTCCGATGAGCGACGAGCAGGACAGGCCCTCGCTGCACGTCGACCGGCCCGCGCGTCCCCGCCCCCTGCCGCCGGAGACGGCTGCGTCGGCTGACGCGGAGGAGCGGCCACGGCTCGGCGTGATGCCTCCGGAAGTGCGGGTGGAGGCCACCGGGCAGACGGCCAGTGGCAGCATCGTGGTCATCAACCGCGGCGGCGGCCGCCTGGAAGGCCGCGTGGAGGTCGACCAAGGGTGGGCCACGCCGCGGCCGGACGCCTTCCAGGACAACCGCCAGCGCATCGACATCGACATCGACCTGACCGCACTGCCGCTCGACGAAGTCTCCTTGGCCACCATCCGCGTCACCGCCGGCCAGGACCGCCAGGCCATTCCGCTGATGGTGCTCCGCTTTGGCTTCTCCCGCGTCCTGGACCTGTTCCGCAAGGGTAACGCCGCGCCCGCCAAGGAGGCCTGCCGCCGGCTGCTGCAAGACGATCCCGCCGACCTGTCGGCCTCGCTCCTGATGGCCGCCATCTACTTCGACGAGCGCAACTTTCCAGCCGCGCTGCGCATGCTCTGCGACCTCGCCGAGGAGCCCGCGCCCGAGCAGCCTCCCCAGGTGCCCGACGACGTCCTCGACACCATCGTCTCCAGCCTCGACGCCCATCCCGGCGCGCTGCGCAACTACGAGCACGGCATCCCCATTTTCGAGCGCATGCTGGACGTGGCCAGTCCCCAGGCGCGCCCTCACATCGCGGCCGCCCTGCGCGCGGCCTTTGTCGGCTACCTGCAGGACCACCTGCAGGAGCGCCGCACTTCCCTGCGCGGCGAGGACGACGACGCGGCCGACTACGTGATCCTCCGCGACACCCCGGAGCAGCCCGAGGGCATGGACGGGGTGCGGGTGGATTCCAGCCGCACCGACAACGTCCCCAACGAAGAGATCCACCGGCTCTCACGGTACGTTTCCCGCGCCGGAGCCCAGTTCCCGGACGACCCGGAGTGGCCGGCCCTGCGGACGCGGCTCGATCAGGTGCTCCGCGAGCGGGCGCGGGCCGGCCAGAAGCGCGCGGTGCGTGCCGTGGTGCGCACCCTGATGGTCGTGGGGATCGCGTACGCGGCCTTCGTCGGCCTCCGCGCCTGGCGCTTGAGCGCGGCCCGCGGCGCCGTGCAGGGCGCCAGTTACGCGGCCGCCGTGCAGATCACCAGTGGTGTGCTGCAGTGGAGCCCGGGCAACCACGAGGCGCGCGCGCTCCGCGCCGAGGCGAACGCCGCCTGGGCCCGCTCCCTTTTTGACGGCGGCGCCCCCGGACAGGCGTCCGAGCGGATGACCGCGGCAATCACCGACTTTCCCGACGATCCCGGCCTCCTGGAGGCGCGGCGCGACCTGCTGCAGCGCTGGGGCGACCTGCTGTTGCAGCGCGGCGAGGTCGACGCCGCCCTGGTCCGCTTCCGCGAGGTGCAGGCGCTCGCTCCCACCGACGCGCGGGTGGCGCGCCGCATCCAGTCGCTGGAAGGGCCCGGCAAGTTGTATCGCACGCTGGCCGGCCTGGAGAGGGGCAGCCCGATCCCCCAGAGCGGGGACGCGCCCTCACGGCCGCTGGAGCGCCCGCCCCCGGCGGCGCTGCGCGTGCTCACGGCGGGCGGCCTGCCGACCTTCTCCGAGCGGCTCCAGGTGCTGCGCGCCGACCTGGATGGCGACCAGCGCGACGAGGTCTCCATCGCCGGCACGGAGGGCGGCCGCGGGGGGCTGCGCGTGCTGCGGCCCCACGTCGAGGAGGCCGGGGACGGCGCGGTGCGCCTGGAGTTCGAGGAGGTGCTGCGCCACGAGGCCGCCGCGGACGCCTGGCTGGACGGGATGCGCCTGGTGCGGCTGGAGCCGGGCCGCCCGCGGGAGGCGGGGGTGCTGGTGGTGGGGTGGCGACGCCCGCCCGGCAACGGGCTGCTGGGGCACAGCGTGTTCGTGTATCAGCCCAGGGAGGGTAAGACGCTCAAGGCGTGGCTCCCGCCGGACACGCCCGGGCCGGTCCAGATCCTCGACTCCAATCATGACGGCACGCTGGAAATCTGGTTGTCAAAGGTGTTTGGCGAGGTTGCCGTGCCGGTGCCCTATCGCTGGCGGGACGGCCAGGTCACCGACCTGACGGTGGACTTCAGCGACTACTACCTCGACGAGCTGATCCCCGACCTCGAGCGCCGTTTGCTTGGCACCCGCGATCCCCGCGAGCGGGCCAGCCTGGAGGCGGCCATCGCCGCCGCGCGGGCGCTCGCCCGCAAGTGATCGGGGACGGCGCGGCGGGCGGCCGCACCGTCCCCCCGTCCGCACCGTCCCCCCGTCCGCACCGTCCCCCTTCAGGGCTAATAGCGCCGGCGTGTCCGGCTCTGGGCGTACAAGTACGCCCAGGTGACGTCGGCCTGGAACGTCTCACGGTCTTCCTGGGTGAGGAAGTACACGGCGTTCTGGATGGCGTCCCCGTACTTCTTCTGCGGCATCACCACGCTGAGCTTGTCCTTGTCGCTGCGGAAAAGGCGCACGCCGCGCACCTTGATGCCGTGGTACTTGAAGTCGCACACGGCCACCAGGTTGGGGTTGTCGCCGTGCGCGAAGTGGATGATGGGGCGGCTCCACTCCCGCGTGCTCCAGTCTGGAGCGGGCCCCAGCGGAGGCAGCGGGGCGAGCGGCTCCGGCGCGGGAGCGGTGGTGGGATGGTAGGTTTCGCTGGTCTGGAGGTCGAGCATGGGATGGTTTCCTTTCATACGATGTGTCCCCCGGCGAGGCGGGTCTTGAGTGTAGGCCGGGAGCGCTCCGCGGGCAATTGACAGAGTGTTGAAACGGAGTGAACTTTTTTCGGCGATCCAAGGCTGGATGTGAACGCCGCGATCCAGGATTTGGACAAAATGTAAAAGAGTTTGGAAACTTCCTCAGACCTTGGTCCTAGCCCCGGAGCGTGAAGCCGGTCGACAATGCTTCCGAAGTTCGTCCTAAGGACCCATTTTGCGACGCATCCATTCCCCCTATAATAGCGTCGAGGGGGAGCTGCTGTTGACAACCCGGGCGGCACGCGAGAACGGGCGCCGTGCAGCCGGAGCCACTGCGGCGATGCGTCAGTGGTGAGAGAGGACCGCTCGAATGGAAAATCTGAACCACCTGCTGCTGGTCTACTTCTTCTACGGCCTGTCCTTCGTGTTCATGGGCGCCCTGCTGCTGTTGCAACCGCGCCGTGACCAGAAGACGGACTTCATGGAGAACCTGTGGTTCCTGGGGATTTTCGCGGTCCTGCACGGCCTCAACGAGTGGGTCGACATGGTGAACGCGTTCGAGGCCTCCTACTGGAACGAGCGCGCGTTCATGCTCCTGCACCTCGTCAAGTCCTTTCTCAACGCGATGTCGTTCGTCTGCCTCTTCCAGTTCGCCATCGGCATTCTGACCGCCGATCGGGCGCGCTTCCACTGGATGCGCTGGCTCCCGCTGGTGGGCTTCGGGCTCTGGCTGGGATCGCTCTTGTTAAGCGGTCTGATGGGGAAAACCATCAACGAGTCGCTGCTCTCCCTGGAAGGCTGGCCCCGCTACATGCTGGGCCTCACCGGCGGGCTGCTCACCTGCTACGCGTTCCTCACCCAGAAGGAAAAACTGGGCTCCACGACGGTCCGCAAGATTTTACTGTGCACCGCGGTGTTCTTTGGCATCAACGCCTTCCTCAGCGTGTTCACCGCGTCGGAGGCCTCCTTCCAGGCGGCCTTCGGAAGGGTCATCGACATCTCGCCGTTCGGACTGACCCAGTCGCTGGTGCTCTTCCGCGCGCTTTGCGCGGTGGTCATCACGATCACGATCGTGCAAGCGCTGGTGATGATGGACGTGGATCAGAACCGCAAGCTGCTGGCCCACCAGCAGGAGCTGATCGAGGCCAATGAGCAGCTCCAGGAAACCGTCCGCAAGCTGAAGGAGACTCAGGAGCAGCTCGTCCAGTCGGAAAAGATGTCCGCGGTCGGAACCCTGGTCAGCGGCATCGCGCACGAGTTCAACAACATCCTCTCCGGACTGAAGGGCTACACCCAACTGGCCCGCGCCTCGAAGGACGTCACCCAGATCCAGAAGGATCTGGAGACCATCGAGGAAGCCGCCGACCGCACCATCGAGATCACCCGCAACCTGCTCTCCTGGGTGCGCCCGGAGAAGGTGCGCCGTGACGTCATCGACATCAACCAGGTCATCACCCAGGCGGTCAACCTGGTGACGACCACCTTCGCGAAGCGCAACATCACGGTCACCACCCGGCTGGCGCCGGTTCCCGGGGTGGCGATGTCGAAGGCCGAGATCCAGGACATCGTGATGAACCTGATCATCAACGCCTCGCACGCCATCGACGAGTCGAAGGACGGACAGATCAAGGTTTCCTCCGGCATCGACGACGGCAAGGTGGTCATCAGCGTGTCCGACAACGGCTGCGGCATCCCGGCCGAAAACCTGAGCAAGATCTTCCTGCCCTTCTTCACCACCAAGGGCGCGCTGGGCGGCAGCGACACTCCGGGAACGGGCCTGGGGCTGTACGTGGTGTACGGCATTATCAAGGGCTACAACGGCGACGTCAAGGTGGACTCCGAAGTCGGCAAGGGCACCACGTTCAGAATCATCCTGCCGATTCCGGAGAAGATCTGGCAGGACGTGGCCGCGCCGGAAAATCCCCAGGTGGACGCCGAAGCGCTCAGCCTGCTGGCCCGCCTCAACGTGCTGGTGGTCGAGAACGAGCCCCTGCTGCGCGAGGCCCTGGTCCGCTACCTGGAGGACAAGACGGCTGAAGTGGTGGCCGCCCAGAACGGCCGCGAAGCGCTGGCCACCGTGCGGCAGCGCGAGTTTGACGTGATATTCTTAGACCTGCTGATGCCCGGCATCAACGGGCTGGAAACCCTGCGCCGCCTCAAGGAAATCGTTCCGGACGTGCCCGTCGTGCTGATGACCGGCAAGCTCGAGCGGAACATCCGCGAGCAGGTGATGCTGCGCGGCGCCGCCGACCTCATTCGCAAGCCGTTCGAGTTCAACGAGCTCACCGAGATCGTCCGCCGGGTGGCGCGCGGACGGGTGCGGCGGTCCATCGCCTGATACCCGTAGGCCGGTGCGTTTGCAGCGTCGAAAGGAGCCCGTAACAGACGCGAGAGGCGCATCCTTTGGCCAGTCCAGACCGAATTCTTGACGCCCTGATCAGCGAAGACCTCGTCAAGCAAGAAATCGTCGACGAGCTGCTGAAGCGGCCCCAGAACCAGGGGCGACCCCTCGAGAAGCTGCTGGTCGAGCAAAGCGTGGTCACCGAGCTTCAAATGACCGCCGTCCTTGCCCGGTTGTACAAAGTGGAGCTGGTCGATCTCAACTCGTACAAGATCGACATGGATGCCATCCGCATCCTCAACGGGGAAGTGTGCAGCAATTATTGCCTGCTTCCCATCAAGGCCACCGACAAGGTCCTTACGCTGGCCATGGCCGATCCGCTGGACATCGTCGCGGAAGACTTCGTGCGCTACCTGACCGGCCTGGACATCGTGCGCATGATCGCGCCGCGCTCGGACGTCATCGCCAATATTGACAAGTTGTACACGGGCGCCGAGTCGGTCAACAATATTCTCGAGAAAATCCCCTTCGGGGACGACATCGAGTTCATCCAGAAAAAGGAAGAAGAGGAAGAAAAGGAAGACGAGGCCAACGCCGCGCCGGTCGTGAAGCTGGTGAGCGCCCTGCTGGTGGACGCGGTGAAGATGCGGGCCAGCGACATCCACGTCGAGCCGGTTTACGACGGCCTGCGCATCCGCTACCGCATCGACGGCCTGCTCCGCGAGATCGCGCACCTTCCCAAGCCTTTGCAGAATTCCGTGCTTTCGCGCATGAAGCTGGTGGCCGGCATGGACATCTCCGAGAAGCGGCGCCCCCAGGACGGCCGCAGCAACGTGCGGGTGGGTGGACGCGAGATCGACCTGCGCGTGAACAGCCTGCCTTCGTTCTTCGGCGAGAAGATCTGCATGCGCATCCTGGACAAGAAAAAGGTCATGATCGACCTGGAGTCCATGGGATTCGTGCCCCGCGACTTCGAGCTGTTCAACACGTTCATCCGGAATCCCCAGGGCATGCTCATCATCACCGGGCCCACCGGCTCGGGAAAGACCTCGACGTTGTATGCGGCGCTCAACAAAATGAACCTGCCCACCGAGAATATCGTGACGGTGGAGGACCCGGTTGAATTCCAGTTAGGCGGCATCAACCAGGTGCAGATCAACGAGCGCGCCGGCCTGTCTTTCTCGGCCGCGCTGCGCGCGATTCTGCGACAGGAGCCGAACGTGGTGATGCTGGGCGAGATCCGCGACCTGGAAACCGCGGAGATCGCGCTGCAAGCCGCCATGACCGGCCACTTCGTGCTCAGCACGCTGCACACCAACAACGCGCCTTCCACCATCAACCGCCTGCTCTACATGGGCGTGGCCGGCTTTTTGTTGGCGTCCACCCTGCTGGGCGTGGTGGCGCAGCGCCTGGTGCGCAAAATCTGCCCGCACTGCCGCGAGCCGTTCCAGCCGGAAGAGTCGTCACTGCACTTCCTGAAAATGATGAGCGGCGGAAAGATTCCCGATCAATTCTTCCACG
>VGFD01000201.1 GCA_016868975.1 Armatimonadota bacterium
CCCTGCGCTTTGACGTTGGAGCAGGGTGCGGTGCGCATGCCCGCGTGATCCTCACGGCCCGAGCATTGGATGCGGCGGGTTTTTTTATTCCCGCTGGACTGGTGCCGGCAACCTGCATCGAAAGGAGGTTCGCGTATGGCATTGACGCACAAACAGGCGATGGCTCGCAAAGGCCAGATGATTGACGAGATTCGTGACAAGTTCAAGAAGGCGAAGATCGCTATCTTGACCGACTACCGTGGTGCCGCCAATGGTCTGACGGTCAAGGAGATCAGCCAGCTGCGCGCAAAGCTGCGTGAGCAAAAAGGCGAGTTCAAGATCGTCAAGAACACGCTGGCTCGCAAGGTGACCAATGAACTGGGCATCAAGGGGCTGGAAAAGCACTTCGAGAATCCCACGGCCATTGCGTTTGGCTACGCAGATCCGGTGGGCGTCGCCAAGGCGGTTAACGATTTCCTGAAGGAGCGCAAGCAGAATCCGGTACCGGTCGTGAAGGCCGGCTACATGGATGGGCAAGTGCTCGATCCGAGGGGACTTCAGGCACTCGCCGCCCTGCCGCCGCGCGAGGTCATCTTCCAGCAACTGCTGGGACTGATCATCGCGGCTCCCACCCAGCTGGTGCGCCTGCTTAACGAGCCGGGCCGCCGCATGGCTTTCATCGCACGCCAGATTTCCGAAAAATCGGAATAAATTTACGAGGAGGAATCATTCATCATGGCAACCATTACCCGTGACGATCTCATCGACGCGATCTGCAACCTGACCCTGCTTGAGGCCGCCGAGCTGACCAAGGCCCTCGAGGACAAGCTGGGCGTGTCCGCCGCCGCTCCGGTGGCCGTGGCTGCTGGCCCCGCCGCGGCCGGTCCGGCCGCCGCCGTTGAGGAAGAGAAGACCGCCTGGGACATCGAGCTGACGTCGGTGAAAGCCGATGCCAACAAGGTCCAGGTCATCAAGGTCGTCCGCGAGTTCACCACCCACGGCTTGAAGGAAGCCAAGGAGCTGGTGGACGGCGCCCCCAAGGTCATCAAGGAAGGCGTCGCCAAGGACGAGGTCGAGAAGATGAAGGCCCGTTTCGCCGAAGTCGGCGCCACCATCACCGCGAAGTAGCCACGCCTCATCCGCGTGAACGAAGGACCGGGGATTCGTCCCCGGTCCTTTTTCGCACGCGCGGTGAATCTGGCCAGTCGGGCCCACCGCTGACCCCGACCGCCGCGGTGTCGGGCCCACGGCTGACCCCGACCGCCGTGGTGTCGGGCCCACGGCTGACCCCGACGTCGAGGAGTCAAGCGGCGGAAGGCGCGTGCCCTGGCGGTGTGCAAGGATTGACACATGTTGCTCTTTCAGAAGCGATTCCACGAGGGACTGGTTTCGCAGGCAATTACGCTCACGTTTCGACGGTGGGCCCGCGCCATGGTGAAGGCGGGCGTGCGATATCGGTGCCACCCGATTGGGGTGTTGCTGGTGGATGGGGTCGAAACCGTGCGAGTTTCGGAAATTACCGACCACGACGCGCGGCGCTCCGGTTTCAGTGATCGCGAACAGTTGACGGCATACCTCGCTTCGGGTCCCGGCGGTGAACTGCGCGCGGATGAGGCGATTTTTCGGATCACGCTGCACCACGTCGGGGACGAGGACGCGAAACCGCTCGCGTTCGACGCCGAGATATCCGAGGAAGAAGCACGTGTCGTCCAGGAAAAACTGAAGCGCCTGGACGCGAAGGGCAAGCCGTGGACGCGCAAGACCCTCGAGTTGATCGCGGCGCACCCGCGCCGACGGGCCGGCGATCTGGCCGACATGCTGGGCCGCGCGCGCCTCGACTTCAAGGCCGACGTCCGCAAACTGAAGGCGCTTGGCCTCACCATCAGCCACGAGGTAGGCTACACCCTCTCCCCCCGCGGCGCCCGCTACCTGGAGCTGGTCGGCGCAAAAGCGCCGTAGCGCGCGGTGCGCTGCCCCGGAGCAAGGCTCCTCGCGGGCGTAGCGAATCTTCAACCACGTGTACAAAGTGAGGCAGGCGGGCCCCACGTCACCCGCGGACTCCGCAGTGGGGTCGACCTTGCGGGGGATGTTCACCTGCCGTTAACAACCCCGGGCCGCGGTGGCCCCATAATGGTCCGACGAGCACGAAGAGAAGAGTAAATGAATATGAATACCATTGTGCCTTTTGCGGGACAGGCCATGATGGGAGCGCCTCCGCAGGCGACCTCCAGCGACCCCATTGCGCCGCAGCCGGCGGATCGCTACGACGAGGGGGACCGCGCGGAGCGGCTTTTCTACTCGCCCGCCATCTTCAAGCGTGCTTCCGACGACCAGGTTCTCTCCAATCCGGTCGTGGGCCAGGCGGGACCGACCCCATCCTACAGCGCCGGCACCTTGCGCAGCCCGCGCTTCCTGCCCGACGAGGAATCCTACTTCCGCGAGGCGCGGCGCCTTATCGAGAGCGCGCGGGCCGGCGACATGCTGTGCCTGCAGATGTACGAATTCCAGAATGAGGCCACCGACGGGGACCGCGGCGCCGCCAAGAAGGCACCCGGCTATCCGGACCAGCAGGCCCTCCTTCCCGGGTTGGCCGCCGCCGGCCGCGGCGTGAAGGTCAACGTGGTTCTCGACGCCTCCCGAGGCAATTACGGCGAGCGCAACAACACCGCCATCGTGGAATATTTAAACCGCGTCAACGAAAACGGCAACATTACCGTCGACTATTATCCGCCCGGCGCGGTGAACCTTGACCACGTGAAGATGCTGCTCCACTTTACGCCCGATAACCAGGACGGCTTCCAGATCCAGGAGGCCCTGGTGGGCGGAACCAACTGGGGAAATCACACGCCCGCCAACGACGACGGCGGCGGCGCATTCTACGGCCGCGACGCCATTGGCGCGGCGGACGTATTTTTCCGCGACCAGGCATTTTGTCGCGGCGACAACGCATCCTCGCCCGACCCGCGGAATGCCGAGGGCGCCCCGGTCGAGTGGGCGGTCACCGCGCCGGTCGCCGAGGGCGGCGGATCGATGGCCATCAAGGAAGCCAAGATGGCGCTCACCGCCGAGGCGGACGAGGTCTACATCAACCAGTACGTGTTGACCAACCGCGACCTCATCGGCGAGATTCGCAAAAAGGGAAAGGGCGCGCACGTCCGGGTCTGCCCCACCATGCGCACTGTGAACTCGCGTGGCCTGACCGATGTTCGCCGCAGCAACGGCCAGGCGTTATGGGCCAACACGAAAATGGACCCGGAGAGGTTTCCGGCCCAGAAGGCTCATCAGAAGCTCGATATTTACGTGAAAGACCGTGTGCCCTTCGCGCTGACCTTTGGCAGCGCGAACGAC
Organism: Armatimonadota bacterium; assembly: GCA_016868975.1. Taxonomy (GTDB): domain Bacteria; phylum Vulcanimicrobiota; class Xenobia; order RGZZ01; family RGZZ01; genus VGFD01. Next base: position 3,328 of record VGFD01000201.1, read on the forward strand.
ACCGCAAACGGCCTGGAAGTGTTCACCGGAATGAACGCCATGGCCCGCCGCGCCAACCACGAGATGGACGCCATCGTGCACCGCGTCGCCACCGCGGAGGTCACCCCGGAGGGAAACTATTCCACGGCACCGTTCCTGGACGCCGCGCTTGCGAAGACGAAGGATGATTTGAAGAACCGCAGTTCGAGGTTCTCCCGTTAGCGCTTTCCGATGAGGTTGAGCCTCGAGGTTAATCGATTAGCCGCATTGTTATACTTGCTACTCGCCCATCGTTTATCACAATTTCGATCATTCCGATTTCCAACCGTTTTCTAATTAGGATTTGACCGAGGGGCCAGTCAAGACCAAGCACGCTTGCCGCCCAGTCCACGCTATCTCCAATTGCAACCTGGCCTCGCTGGCCGTAATTTAGGGTATAACCAGATGCCTCGTGCACGATCCCCCCGTGGCGTACCCTGATGATGGTGTCACCCGCGCGGTATGTAGTGGAATAAGAATCGTAGTACAGCGGCTTCGCGTGTTTGAGCACAACCTCGCTCAGAGGTGCGCCGAGTTGAACCCTGTCGATTGAGGCCTTGAGAGGGAGGTAGTTACCGCAGTATATCACCTGGTCAACCGCATCGGTCTGCGCCGTCACGAAGCGCATTAAAAGCGAACCCAAGATCACTACCCCGACCAGCCACAGCCATTCCCTCTGCCTGCGCATGCCTCCATCCTACCACACCCCCCCGCGGGAATCCCAGGCCGCAAGCGCGAACCGGCCCACAATGGCCGATCCGCAACTGCTCACCGCCGGCACGCTCCTCGCCGGCCGCTACGAAATCGTCAAGCTCCTTGGCCGCGGCGGAATGGGCGCCGTGTACCTCGCCAGAGACGCCCGACTTCCCACCCGCCAGGTCGCCGTGAAGGAGCTGTGGCCCGACGCCCTCGACCCTGCCGAGCGCGACGAGGCGCGCGCCCTGTTCGAGCGAGAGGCCAACCTGCTGGCCGGCCTGGAGCACCCGCATCTCCCCCGGGTCAGCGACCACTTTTCCGAGAACAACCGCCAGTATCTCGTCATGGACTTCGTCGAGGGCGACACCCTCGAGCACGTCATCGAGTACCAGGGCCCTCAGCCCCTGCCCACCGTCCTCAAATGGGGCCTGCAGCTCGCCGACCTGCTCGACTACCTGCACAGCCGCCCCCAGCCGATCATCTTGCGCGACCTGAAGCCGCCCAACGTCATGATCACGCCGAAGGGCAACGTGAAGGTCATCGACTTCGGCATCGCGCGCATCTACCAGCCCGGCAAGGCCGCCGACACCGTGGCCTTCGGCACGCCCGGCTTCGCGGCTCCCGAGCAATACGGAAAGGCCCAGAGCGACGCCCGCGTGGACATTTACGGCCTCGGCGCCACCCTGCACAACGCGCTGACCGGCCACGATCCCGGCACCACGCCGTTTCGCTTCGATCCCGTCCCCGGAATTCCGCCGCCCGTCGACGAGGCCATCCGCATGGCCACGCGCCACGAGTCCCAGCACCGCTACGCCTCCGCCAGCGCGATGGCGAACGCGCTGCAACAGGCCGCGGCCCAGGCCGGCGTGACCATTCCCGGCACGGTCACCACGGGTCTGCTCCCGCCGCCCACCGCCATGCCGACGCAACAGCTCCCAAAATCCTATTTCCAGCCTCCGGAAATCCACATCACCAGCGTGCGCCGCGGAGAAACTCCCCGCGTGCCCTTCCAGATCCAGGGGGACGTGCACGGGCTGCTGGTCGCCTCGCAGCGCTGGGTCCGGGTGGAGCCGCGCCGCGTTAAGGGGACCAACCCGGCCGGCGAGATCATCCTCTACACGAACGGCCTCGCGGAGGGGCGCGAGCACGTGGCCTCCATCGTGCTGCGCGACAAGGCGACGGGCGAGTCGATGCTGCCGGTGCGCGTCCGCCTGGAGGCCGCGCGGATGAGCTGGTGGAGCGTGCTGTTGGCCGTCCTCCTCACAATCGCCACGCTCATCCCGGTGGCCGGGCTCATCGCCTTCCTCTTCATGACGCTGCTTTACTTCTCGTGCCCGCTCGACGAGCGTCCCTCGCTGCGGCCGTTCATCGTGGCCTCGTCGTTCATCGCGACGCTGAACGCGGCGCTCTCCGCCATCGTGATCTTTGCCATCGGGAAGGCGCCCGCGTGGATGCCCTTCACACAGTAGGATTCGGCCGGAACTGGGGAGAAAGGCCGCGTAACGAGCAACCCGTGCAAGCCGGCCGGCGAAGCAGGCCGTAAAACCGTGGAGGCGCCGGCGACGCTGGCCCCTGCCTAAAATCGGAGACGCGCACTTGATCTGTCCATCCTGCGGCCTTGAAAACAAGCCGGACGCCACCTACTGCGACGACTGCGGCGCGGTCCTGGCCGAGGCCGCCGCCGCTCCGGCGGGCAGGCGCGCGCCGCTGCCCATGGGCAGCACGCTCGGCGAGCGCTATACCATTGAAAGCGGTGAGGCGCGCGGCCCGCTCAACGTCTACGAGGCCTTGCGCAGCGAGGACGGCGCCCGGGTGCGGCTCATCGAGGACGCCGAGCCGGCCGCTCCGTTTGAGCCGCCCGCCGACGCAGCCTCGCTCACGGCGCCCGCCGACGAGGACGACACCCGGGCCGCCCGCATCTACCGCTCGCTGAAGGGCGCGGAGAGCGCGCACGTCTGGGAGGTCAACGGATATTGCTACGCCGAGGGTCGCGGCTTCGTGGAGGGCGCCGTCCTTCCGGGGAACTCGCTGCACGACCACCTGGGCGGTGACCGGCTGGACGCCGGGGAGGTGCAGGCGCTGGGGATGTCCCTGCTGGAGGGCATCGACGCGCTGCACCAGCGGGGGTATCTCCACCTGGGCGTCCAACCCGGGAGCATATTCGTGGATGCCGGCGGCACCGTGATTCTCGACGGATACGATCGGCTCGTGGCGCAGGACCGCCTCCCCTCGATGTTCTCGGTGATCGAGGGCTACTCCGCGCCGGAGGCGTACGGCGTGGGCGGCATGCCCGGCCCGGCCTCCGACGTGTTCGGCGTGGGCGCCATCCTGTATTACGCGGTCAGCCGACGCGCGCCCACGGAAGTGAGCCGCGAGCAGTTCTTCGTCTTTCCGCCGCTGTCGGCGACGGCGCCCGACACGCCGCCCGACCTGGAGCGGGTCATCATGAAGGCGCTCAGCAAGACGACCGCCAACCGCTGGGCCTCCGCCGGGGAAATGTTGCAGGCGCTCTCCGAGGCGTCGCTGGAGCCCGCGCGGGTGCCGGTCGGGGTGGGCGCGGCGTCCGCGGCGGCTCAGGAGACGAAACCCACGCGCGCGGCCGCCCCCATGCCCAGCGCGCCCTCGCAGCCGCCCGCCGTTCCGCTCCCCCAGACGTTCCTGCCCTACGACGTGGGGATGAAGTCGCACGTGGGCTGCGTCCGATCCGTCAATCAGGACAGCATGCTGGTGATGTCCTTTGCGGCGTGGGAACGCTCCATCCCCACTTCCGCGCTGCTCTGCATCGTGGCCGACGGGATGGGCGGCGAGGCCGAGGGCGACAAGGCCTCGTCGCTGGCCATCCGCTCGATGGCGGAGTACGTGCTGCGCAACAACATCCCCATCGTGACCGGCGCGGAGACCATGAAGCTGCAGAGCCGCGACCCCGTCGAGCGGATGGAGGAGCTGCTGCGCGGCTCGATGGAGCACGCCAACCGCACGATTTTCGAGTACTCCCAGAAGGACCCGTCGCGGCGCGGCATGGGCTCGACCCTCACTTCGCTGATGATTGACTGGCCGCACGCGGTGTTCGGCCACGCGGGGGACACGCGCGCGTACCTGCTGGGCGCGGAGCTCGATCAGGTCACCGAGGACCACTCGCTGGTGGGCAAGCTGGTGCGGCTCGGCCAGCTCACCCGCGAGGAGGCGCGCAACTCGCCGCAGCGCTCGTACCTGTACCGCGCCATGGGGACGGCCGGGGAACTGGAGATCGACGTGTACTCGCGTCGCATGAAGCGCGGCGACCGAATCTTGATCTGCTCGGACGGGGTGTGGGAGTACTTCACCGACGAGGAGATCGTGGCGTACATGCAGCGCTCGTCCAGCGCGCAGCAGACCTGCGAGGCTCTCATCGAGGAGACGCTGCGGCGTGGCGCCGACGACAACTGCACGGCTATCGTGCTGCACGTGCCTTGAGCCTGAGCGGCGGCGAAGACAGGAAAGGTTTCTGAACCCCTTGAACACGGGGCAACACTCGGTACCCGGAGGATGCGCATGGCCCATGAACTGATGCTGGACGTTCTGTTGAGCTACCAGAACGTGCTGGTGACGAGCGAGCGGAAGCTGCTCTACCTGCTTGCCGAAGTGCGTCCGGGCGAGGCCGTGACGGCGGGGCCCGCGGCGCTCAACCTGGCCATCGTGCTCGACAAGAGCGGCTCCATGTACGCTGCCCGCAAGCTGGACTACGTGAAGGACGCCGTCCAGTTCGTCATCGATCAGTTGCGGCCCACCGATCTGTGCTCCATCATCGCGTTCGCCGACAAGGCCCGCGTGCTCATTCCCAGCGGCCAGCTCTACGACAAGGAGCAGGCCAAGCGGATGATCCGCAACATCGACCAGGTGGACGTGGGCTCCGGCACCGAGATGCTCAAGGGCATCACCGCGGCCATCGAGCAGGTGCGCAACGCATTTGCGCCGGATCGCATGAACCACGTCGTCCTGCTCACCGACGGCCTCACCCAGGCCGAGAAGAAGTGCAAGGAAAAGTGCATCGAGGGAGCCCGCGACGGAGTTTCGTTTTCCACCATCGGCGTGGGGGATGATTTCAACGAAGAATTGCTGCTCGACATTGCCAACTCGTGCAAGGGAAAATCCTATTACATCGACGATCCGCGCGATATTCCGCAGATTTTCGCGCAGGAGCTGGCCGGCGTCCAGTCGGTGGTCGTCAAGAATCCGCGGCTGAAAGTCAAGCTCAGCAAAGATATTGGAATCCGCCGCGCGTTCAAGGTGAAGCCGCTGATCAACGATCTGGGCCAGCTTGTGGTGCGCGATCGGGAAGCCCAGGTGCAGCTCAATGACCTGCAGCAGAACGAGGTGCAGTCCGCGCTGATCGAATTGGAACTGCCCTCCCGACAGGCCGGAAATTACCGCATCGCGCAGATCGAGTGCGTGTACGACCTGCCCTCGCAAAGCGTCCGCGACGCCTCGGTGGCGCGCGACGTGCTGGTGGGATATTCGCCGGATCCAGCCATTGCGTCGGTGGTGAATCCCACGGTGATGAACGTGGTCGACATGGTGAGCGTGTTCCGCCAGCAAACTCGCGCCCTCGAGCTGGCGCAGGCCGGCGACCGAGCCAAGGCCACGCAGCTGTTGCGCTCGGCGGCCACCACGCTGCTCGATCGCGGACAGAAAGATCTGGCCGACCAGGCGCTCGCCGAGGCGACGCGCATTGAGTCCGGCGTGGCGGCCTCCTCGGCCGGCACCAAGAAATTGCAGTACGGCACGCGCAAGTTGACCCAGCTTCTGGATCAAATTCCGCCGCCCCCGGTATCCTAAGGAGGTTTATCGAACAATGAAGTGTGACGTTTGCGGATCCGACAACCTGGAAGGCGCGGCCTACTGCGAGGACTGCGGGGCCAAGCTGGTGGTTCCCCAGCCGGTGGCCGTGGCTGCCTCCGGCGAGGCGAGCGCC
>VGFD01000202.1 GCA_016868975.1 Armatimonadota bacterium
CGCGCCCCTGGGCGGCGGCGCCCAGCGCGGCGTGGCGGCGCACGATGGCGGCCAGCAGGGCGGTCGTCGCCAGTCCCACGCGCAGGCGGGTCTGGGCTTCGAGGAGGTCGAGCAGCGCGCCCGCCTCCTCGCGGCGGATTTTCGTGATCTCCGCGCACCCCGCGCAGAGGGCAAAGTGCGGGTGGGACTCGCCGCTCAGCACGGCACCGAGCAGCGCGGGCATTTCCGGGCAGGCGCCGGCGGCCTGCACCAGGCGGGCAAAGTCATCGCGCACGGCGCTGCACAGCGGGCAGGCGGCGACGTGCTGGAGGATTTCGGGGCCGGCGTCGCCTTCCAGCGCCCAGGCCAGGGTGTCGGGATCGGGGCAGCGCGAGGGCGCGGCCGTCATTCGGCCCGCGGTACGGCGGATCAAGAACTCGTCCATAAGGGGGGTACCTCTCTCTGTGTCTTTGTCTGCTCTGAGAGAGCAGGCCGCCGGACTGATTTGCACGCCCTGGGGAAATGTTGCGATGCCCTAATGGTGGTCGGTGGAAAGCTCGGCGATGAGTTTGCGCGCGAGCGCGACCTCCATCCCCTCGCACTCGTGGAGCAGCCGCTCGCAGTCGCCCTGCTCGTAGCCGCGCTCCAGCAGCATGCCGACGGCGGCTTCGCGCACCTTCTTGCCGGCGCGTTGCACGCGGCGGGTGATGCCGTACACCGGCTGGGGCGGCTCGCCGGCCCCGTAGATCTCCGGACGCATGCGGAGCTGCTCCAGCGGCATCTGGTGGACGTAGCGCAGGCGCAGCAGGGCGCGCTCCTGCGCCGAAAGGCCGCGCAGCGCCTCCACCGTGCACTCGTCGAGGGCCGCGCCGAACGCCCGGCAGGCGACGGTCTCGCTCACTTCGGGATCGGGGGCGGCGACGCGCTCCTCCATCCCCATGCCTTCCTCGTCGGTCCAGTCGGGCCCAGGCGGGGGCTTCTGCTGAGAGCGGCGCCAGCACCAGCGGCGCACCACCACGTAGAGCCACGTCCCCAGGCTGGAGCGACCCTCGTACTGCGATAGTTTCTCCCAGAGGGAGGCCCACGACTCGTCCTCGGCCTCCAGCGCGTCGGCCGGCGTCAGGCACTGGCGAGTCACGAAGCGGATCATCCCGGCAAACCTCTCGCGGAAGACCTGCACGGCCTCCGGCGTGCCTTTGCGGTAGGCGGCGGCGAGGAGGACGTCGGCGGTGTGGTCCTTCTGCGCCCCGTCGGCGGGCCGCCGCGCGCGGCGCGCCTGGGCGTCGGAGAGCGCTTGCCGGCACTCGTCCTCACTCAATCCAAAGGCGCGTGTCGCGTCAAGAGGGGGCTGCATGCGCGCGAGGGTTCGGGAAGCGCGCGAGGGCGTCCTGTCGTTGCAAGCGCGACACGCCCGGGTCAGTTGATGTCCGGTAAGGCAACGCTGCTTGTGTCGCGCGCCACTCAGGGCTTCCAGACGTCCCCCGGGAGCAGTATCTGCACGGTCATCCCCTTCACGGCGAAGCGGCGGCCATTCTTGCGGACGGTGGCCGCGCGAGCGTCGACGAGGGCCACGCAGTTGCTGCCCAGCACCTCCACCGCGCCGTCCGGGCGCCACCAGACGGCGGTGGCCTCGTCCACGCCGATGCCGACGAGATTGGGGTGGGCGGCGACCGCGGAAATCAAACGGTTGAAGCGCTGCCGCTTCACGAAGTGCTGATCGAGAATCACGCCTGGAAAGAGCCCGAAGCCCTTGACCAGCGCTCGGGGATCGTCGCGGATCACAGTGAGATCCGCGTCGCCGGTCATCATCGGGCCGCTCATGCAGGCGGTGCCGGCGGAGGTTCCGGCGATGGCGGCGCCGCGCGCGTGGGCCTTCTTGAGCGCTTTCTCGAAGGGCGTGTCGCGGCACACGTTCATCAGGCGCACCTGATCCCCGCCCGTGAAGAAGACGCCGCCCGCTTGCGGCAGCAGTTTCTCCCAGTCGCCGTGGGTCGCGTCCCGGCGCGATCGGAGGCGCAGCACGCGGACCCGCTTACAGCCGTATCCCTTCAACTCCCTCACGTAGGCCGGGCCGGTGCTGGCCAGCGACGAGGCGGTGGGGACGACCACGAACAGCGCCTGGGGGCCGCCCGCCAGCGCGATGAACTTCTTCATCACCGCGGGGGGATGGTCACCGCCGCCGATGAGCAGCAGGCTGCCCGGATCCGCCTGGGCGGGGGCGACGAGGAAAATGGCAAGAAGAAAAACCACAAGTGCGCGCGTCATGCCAGCATTATTGGTGCCGAACCGCGCCGGCCCCTTTGCCGGCCCGACACACTTGCCGGGCCGCTCACTGGCTCCCCACCACTTCCAGGCGGGCAATCCGCAGGGGGCCCGAGGGGCGGATGTGCACGAACGAGGCCACTCCGTTGCTCACCGTGACGCGGGCCGCCGTCCACATGTTGGGCCGCGCCTGCACGTAGGCGCCTTCCAGCAGGCGACCGCCGCTGTCGCGGACCGCGACGTAGGCGGGTCCCTGGCCCTCCAGCCAGAGCGTGATCTCGCGCGCCGGCGTGCGTCCCGGAAGCGCCGCCAGCAGGCCCTGCGAGCCCACGCGAGTGACTTCGGCAACCGCCGTGGACACCCGCGGCGCCGCCCCGCTTCCCCGCTCGCGCAGATCAAACATCCACACGTCGCCGACGATTTCCGGATCCCCCAGGTGGGACATCAGAAAATCCGATACGCGCCGCGAATACAGCGCGTTGCGCAGGTTTTCGGAATACATCGACTCGTGATCGTAGGCGCGGTGCAACAGAAGATAGCGGAACCCCACCCGGCGCAAAGTCTCCACCGAGGCCCGGGTGGCGGTCGGCAGGTGTTCCGGATTTTCCTGGAGGCGGGCCAGCTCCATCAAGAACGGCTGGGTGCGCAGGAAAGCGTTGAAATCAACCCACATCGGGGGCCGCACCAGCGACGCGTTGAATAATTTCTTGCCGTGCTCTTTCTGCCAGAATTGCGCGCGCGCGTTGGACGCGGACATGGGCAGCGGCATGAAGGGGATTTCCAGCACGGCAAAATCCCCCAGCCGGGCCGCGACGCGGGAATAGGCCGGCGGCGACAGGTCGGTCACGTCCACGATTGCGGCGTCTGGCGCGGTGATGGTGAGCATGCGGACGCCGGCCACGAAGCCCACCGCGACGACCGCCCCGGCCGGGACGCTGAGCGCCACGCGGCGGGTGGCCAGGGCGGCAAGCGCGGCCAGGCACAGCCATGCGCCAACCAGGAATACGTAGGGTCGGTGCATTCCGTGAAAGCCGGGGATGGTGTCGTACAAGAACCGGTAAAGCGGCGTGCCCGGCCCCAGTGAGAGGACCAGGAAAAGCGCCCCGCACGCCACCCAGAAACGTCCGCCGGAGCGCCAACCCAGGACGCCCAGCAGGGCCAGCAGCAGCCACGAAGGCGCGCCGCCCGACGGACGCCAGGGCGCCTGCACCCGGTGGAAATCCGCCGGGGACACGCTGCAGTCGACAATTTCGTGGGCCGCGAACAGCGCGGCGTCCGCGGCGGAAAAATCCAGCATGGTGCGGCGGCCGGCGAGGATGTCGGCCATTTTCCGGCCCTCCCGCTGGAGACCGGCGGCGGGCCAGGGATGGGGCGGCGGCGCCGTGTCCATGCGGGTCATCAGCACGGCGACGTAGGGATAGAGCGCGGCGGCGGCCAGCCCGGCGGTCAGCGTCCAGCCAGCGGCCGCCAGAAGGCTGGCGCGGCGAACGGCGGGATCGGCGGCCGCCTCGCAGAGCAGCCGGACAATCCCCAGGCCCAGCAGCAGAAAACCCATGGCGCCGTACGGCACGTTGGCCAGGGCGGTGATCACCAGGGCCACAAATCCGCCCAGAAAAACCCACGGGCCCGGACGCGAGACGAGAAACGCCGCCACGAGAGCCATTCCCGGCAGGGCGAGCATTTCAATGCTGCCGATGGAAACGTGGCTGAACACGTAGGGATTGCAGGCGAATATCGCGGCGGCAACGACCCGCGCGCCGCGCTCGGCGCCCAGGCAGGCGGCGAAATAATGGGCGGCGAGACAACCTCCCACCAGCAGGCCGATCAACAAAAGATTGTAGGCGAGGGCCAGCGGGAGCCAGGCCGCCAGACATCCCCCCAGCCAGGGGATGAGGAAGTGCCCCATGTCCTGCAGCATGTTGAAGCCGACCGGGAAGAAAAGGCGCGGAAGCAGCGGCGCCGCCTCGCCGCGGGAGAGCAGGTCGATGGCCCAGAGATTTCCCCAAAGCTCCCACTGGTGACCCCAGCAGCGGGACACCAGCGACATGGGCAAAGGCCAGATGAAGAAGAGGACCAGCAGCAGGTAGCCGCCCGCCGTCCATCCTGTCTCCCGCAGCCGCTGAAGAAACCGCATGACGCCTGGAGTTTCTGCGCTCGGCGGCGCATCCACTCCCTGGGAGCATAAAAAAGCCTGACCGCCCTTTCAATCGCTTCAGTCGTCATTGGTGTGAGTCATGGGGCAATCGTGCGGCCTGAAAGAACCATGAACTCGGCGGGCGAACCGTATCGGCCATGATTTACACGCTCTTGTTTGCCATTCTCACGCTGAGTCTTTTTGTGGGGATGCTGGTGTGCACGGAGATCGGCCGCCGCATTGGAATTCGCCGCCGGCGAGACGATCCGGAAGGCGCGGAAGTCGGCATCGGCGGGGTGGAGAGCGCGGTGCTGGCGCTGCTGGGGCTCTTGATCGCGTTTACCTTTTCGGGCGGAGTGCAGCGCTTCGGCGGTCACCTCGCTATTGCTCTCGTCCATCAACGACATGTTCGACATCACCACGAAGCGCACCATGGCGACCATGATGCACCCTCCCCTGGTCATCTACGGCATGCTGTTCGGCCTGGCACTGGGCAGCGCGCTGCTCACCGGCTATGCCATGGCGCCCGCGCAAAAGCGCAACTGGCTGCACGCCATTGGCTTCGCCCTCGCCGTCTCGATCGTGGTCTACGTCATCATAGACATCGAGTTTCCGCGCCTCGGCCTGATCCGCGTGGATGCCATCGACCAGGCGATCGTGAACGTCCGCGAGTCGATGAGGTAAGCGCCGCGCTTTCCAGGGATTTTCCGGGGGCCTCTGGTATGGTTGGCACATGACTTTCATTGCCGCAAGCAACCCGCCCGCTGAAGTTCGTTACATGAGCCCGGACGGACAGTGGAACGCCGACGTCGAGCGTCGGCTCGACGCCTTCATCGACCGCGTCGAGCGCGGCGAGATCGCACACCCGACCGCGGTGTTTGACTTCGACGGCACGCTGTGCCGCCAGGATATCGGCGAGAACTTTCTCAAGTGGCAGGTGGCCAACCGCAAACTGCAGGGCGTCGACTATTCGCGCGACATCTTTCAGGACTATCAGGACGAGGTCAAGAAGGACCACGCCACCGGCTACGCCATGTGCGTGCGCATCATGAAAGGGCTCCAAGAGCGCGACGTGCGCGCCTGGGCCGCCGACTTCGCGCGCGAGCATACCGACCAGCACGCCTTTGAGCGCCAGAAGGCCCTGGTCGAGCGCCTGCTCAAGGCCGGCGTCGACGTGTGGATCGTCTCGGCCAGCGCCCAGGTGTTGGTGGAAGCGGCCGCGCCTCATCTGGGCATTGCCCCGGACCACGCGATCGGAATTCGCGGCGAGATCAAAGACGGGAAGTTCACCGGTGAGATCGTGGGACCCGTCACCTACCGCCAGGGCAAGGTGGACGCGATTGACGGAACCATTCAGCGCCGGCCCAACTTCGCCTCGGGAAATTCCTGGACCGATTACGAGATACTGCAGTACGCCAGCGAGGAAGCCCTCATGATCAATCCCGCGGCGGACCTTTTGACCGCCTCAGAGGGCAACGGGTGGGCAATTCAGCAGTGGCCCGGGGACCACTAAGTGGCGCGCGACACAAGTAGCGGGATCACACCCAGAGGTCGAGCGGCGAGCGGTTCACGATGCAGCGGAGGATGTCGCTCGTGGTCACGATGCCGACCAGTTTCTGCTGGGCGTCGAGCACCGGGAGCGAGTGGATGCCCTCGTCCACCATCACCTTCGCCGCCTCGCGGATGTCCGTGGTGGGCAGCACCGTAAGCAGGCGGCGGCTCATCACGTCTCCGACCAGGTTGGCGCGCGGATTTCCCGGAACCGCTGGAGAAGCGGCCCTGAGAAGGTCGCGGTCCGACACGATCCCCACCAGGGCCGGGCCGGCCACGATGGGGACGTGGCGGAAGCCGTGCTCGTTGAGCAGGGCGTGGGCGCGCTCGATGGTCGCGTCGGGAGGAAGCGTGGAGACCGGCGAGGACATGATCTGGCGCACCAGGATCGCCTGCTGGCGCTGCTGGGCGCGCGGGGCAGCCTCTTCGTAGACGCGCTGGACGCGGGTGAACTGGTCCTCCGGCTTGTGGCCGGTGTGCATCGTGGCCTTCGGGGTCGCGGTTGGCGGGACGATGCGATACGGCTCGAAGATGCCGTTGCTGAACCAGACAAAGGCCATTGGGCACCCGCCTTCCCGGGAATGTGCGGCAGCGACTCGCGACAGCCGATGAACACATCGTCCCCCTCAGAAATTCGCGGTATCCAGGAATCCCCTTCAACCGAGGGGGGATCGGCGGCCTCCGCGAACTCCAGGTGGGACACTCACATGCCGTTTGAGGAGGGTACCCATGACCTCGCGCCACCCCGCCCGCGTCGCGCTTCTCCTGATTTGCGCCTTCCTGGTCGCGGCGCCCGCCTGGGCCAACTACTTCCGCATCACCGCGCCAGCCGGCTGGGAGCGAGAGGACGACGAGGATGGCGTCGTCGGCTACTGGTCCCCTGACCGCATGGCGGCCATCGAGCTTGACCCCGAGCAGACCGTGGCCGCGAACAGCCTCGGGCCGGGGTTCATGGAAGGCTACATGGACGGCGCCTTCCGCCGCCTGATGGGCAGCATGACCGACGGGCGCATCCTCCAGGACACCGGCACGCGCGTCGCCCCCAGCGGAAACCTGGAGCTGGCCCGCCGAGCGTTCGTTGTGCAGTATCCGAACGGGATCACCGCCCTGGTCAACATGATCGTCCTTCGTAGCGAGACCCACATCTTGTCCACCCGCTACGTCGCGCTGAGCGCACAAGCGTATGACCAGTACCTGCCGGTCCTCACCCAATTTTTCAGCAACCTGGACAACAACCTGGACGTGGCCAGCGCCAACAAGCCGCAGCAGCCGACCCACGCGGCACACGCCTCGGCCGACCCGTGTTACTGTCCCTGTGACGAGCCCCGGCAGCCCACAGCCAAACCTTCGCCGATCAAGCCCGTCCAGACCGCGCCCGTGACGCCGAGCAAGCCGGCCACGCCCACTCAGCCCGCGAAGCCCGCCAACCGACCGCAGCGCGTCAGCGCGCAGACGCCCGCGCGCCCCAGCGAGCCGCCCAGCATTCGCATCACCTCTCCGGGCACCGCCGCCGACGACAGCCGCGACCTCGTCGTGCAGGGCGTGAGCGACTCCTCGGCCACCATCGTGGGATATGCCTACGGGCCAAACCCCATCGCGGCCGTCAAAATCAAGGACAGGGAAGTGGCCATCGCGCCGGCCGGTCCCAGCGACGCCCCGGTCCGCGAGGGCAAGCGCAACGTGGTGAAATTCTCCGCGCCCGTGCGCCTCGGGCTCGGAAAAAACCAGATCGCCCTCACCGTCGAGGACGTTGAGGGCGGCAGCGGCGCCCGCACCATCACCCTCGAGCGCAAGGAGGGACAGGTGGCGGTGGCGCCCCCCCAGGCCCAGCCCCAGGCGCAGCCCCAGCCAGGGCCAAACGACATCCGCGCCGCCAAGAAAGGCAACCGTTACGCGCTTCTGGTGGGAATTTCCAAATACCAGCATCGCGATATCACGCAACTGCGCATGACTTTAAACGACATTACCGCGATTCAAAAGGCGCTTGCCGATCCGAAGGTCGGCGGCTACAAGGCGGAAAACATTCGGGTGCTGCGCGACGACGCCGGGCCGGACGCGCAGCCGAACAAAGTCAACATCGAGAAGGCCATGAACTGGCTCACCGCGATGGCTTCAACGCCGGAAGACACGGTCTTCATCTATTTCTCCGGTCACGGCACGAACGATCAGCGCGGCTCTTATCTGCTGACTGTCGAGTCGGATCCGGATGCGCTGCTCTCCACCGCCATGAACGTCACGACCTTCAATCAACTGGTAAAGGATATTCCGGCTCGGCGCAAGGTCATCGTGCTTGACGCCTGTCACTCCGGCGGAATGTCGATCGCCGCCCGCCACGTGAACCGCTTGAGCCAGAAAATGCTGGAGGCGCTGGCCGAGAAGTCTGAGGGCGAATGGCGCTTCCTCTCCTGCAAGGAAACCGAGCAAAGCTTCGAGTCTGATGAGCCTGGGGTAAACCAGGGTGTATTTTCCTATTATTTTGTGAAGGGCATGCGCGGGGAGGCGGATGGAAACAACGATCGCCTGGTAACCCAGGCCGAGCTCGAAGACTACGTCAAGGGACAGGTCTTCAAGTGGGCCGCGATGCGCGGCAAGCGGCAGACCCCCCATGCCAGCGGTGAGATTACCGGCGTGATCATCATTTCCCAGCCCAAGAAGTAGCCCCGGTCCGTTTTCCCGGCCGTGCTATCTCGCTGATCTGGATGTCTTGCGCGCTGATAATCACCGTGACCGATTCCTCGGCGGACGCGCCGGACGGCTTCCATTCGTAGCGCGCCACGGTGCCCGGCACCTCGCTGGAGGGGAATTTCCGCGCGCCCGGCAACCCCGCGTCGTAGAACGCCACCACCTTCTCCGGCGGATCCGTAAAGCGCAGCCACCACGTCTGCGTGTCGGTCACCGGCTGTCCGTGCCGGTCGGTCGTGCCCGCCGACAGTGTGTCGCGCACCTCCGCGCCCGGGTACGCCGGCACCGCAAACACCGCCCCGTTCAAAGCCGGCGCCGTCCGCCCGCATCCCACCGCGAGCAGCATCGCCAGCACGAGAATTCTCAGGGA
>VGFD01000203.1 GCA_016868975.1 Armatimonadota bacterium
GGCGTGAATCTTATCCTGTCGGCGGCCCACCACCGCGGGCTGATGCCCGACGGCGACTGGACGGGCATGCGGATTTACGAGGTTTCCGCGGACAAGACGGCCGGCATTGACTCCACAATGCTGAAGGAGGATGCCGGGACGCGGCGCCCGACGGCTCCGGCCCTGCACGATTTTTTCCGCACCCACGCGAAACCGGCGCCGACGACGATTATCTACGCCAGCGGGCACGGGCTCGCGTACCGCAGCGCGGCGGGATTGCCGGCCACCGAATTGACTGAGGAGCTGCGCGAGGCTGTCCGACAGAGTGGAAAAAAGGCGGACGTGCTGGTGATGGAAGCCTGCATGCTGGGCAACCTGGAAACGCTCAGCGAATTTAGCGAGGTGGCCCGGGTCGCGGTGGTGTCGGAGGAAGTATTGATCACCGGCGCCATGCCGGTACGCGAGATGATGGCCGACGCGGCAAAATCCGGGGGAACGGCGCAAGAAATTGCCACCCGCATGGTGGGAATGGCCGGACCGAAATTATTCACCATGGCGGCGGTCGACCTGGACCGCATTCCGGATCTGTTGTCGTCTCTGGACGCGCTGGGCGGCACGCTGCAACAGGAAATTACCGCCGGCAATTCCGGCGCCATACGAGCCGCGCTCCACGATGCGGCGCAATTTCCGCGGGCGGCGGATCTGACCGTGGAGCGCAAGTTGTTGCGGCTGTCCGACCTGGGCGAATTTCTCCACGCGCTGCAGGCGCAGCCGCTGGATGCCGCCACGCTGGCCGCCGCCCGCGACGCCGAGCAGCGCTTGCAACAAGCGGTCATCGCCCGCTCGGGCGCGCCGTCCTACGATGGCGCGACCGGCATCTCGTTCCAGAACACCGCCGCGCCGTCTCTGCTGGAATGGGCCGTGGGCCGCTATGAAGACGTGCGCCTGCCGGCCGGCTGGACGGAATTTCTGAAGCGGCTGGACGAAGCCTGACGCTGGAAATCGGGGGAAGGACCACCCGCCGCGAGGACGTCGTCGGCCAGTACATCGGAGCAAACCTCTACGGCGTGAAGCCCAGGCTTCGGTGGTAGCCTTCCGTCCCGCCCGTCGGGATGGTCAGCGTGTGCCACTGCTCTCCTCGGATGTGCTTGGCAATCAGCACGATCTGGGCCACGTGGTAGCCGTAGTGGCCCATCTGGCGGTGGAACGCCTCCAGGGCGGGCATCGGCTCGCCGCGCACGGTAATCGTGCGCACCAGGTCGCCGGGTTCCAGCGATGAGAGGGTGTGGAACAACCGTGTCCATCCGTCCTCCCAGTCGGCCACCAGGGCGTCCCTGGACGTGCGCACTTCCACGAATTCCTGGTCGCGGTTGCGCCAGGGCTTCTCGCCGTCAGTGGTCAGGAAGTCGGTGAAGCGCGAGCGCATGTTGCCGGCCACGTGCCGCATCACGACCGCGATGCAGTTCTGGCTGGGATTGAGTCGGTAGTACAACTCGTCGTCCCCGACCTGGGCCAGGGCTTTCTCAGCCATTCCGCGGATCTTGCGGAACTCGGAGCGGGCGGACGCGATAAAGCAGTGATGCAGGAACTCGGACTCGGTCATAGGCCGCCCTTTCGGCGGCGGCGTTCGGACCCCTGTCCCCGGGGCGACTGGCCGCCGAGGAGGAGCACGTCGGTGGTCATGCGAGATAGCCCTCCAGAGTCTCCACGGTGCGCGCCGCCGCGCCTTGATTCTGGCGCGCCGCCTCGCGCCCCCGCCGGCCCAGCGCGGCGCGCCGCTCGGGCGCCAGGGCCAGGGCCAGCATCTCGTCCGCCAGGCCGTCCTCCGAAACCTCTAATGTCGCGTCGCGCATGATGCGGTGGATGTCCGGTTGCTTGTGCATCCCCGGACCGTGGATGACCGGCACCGCGTGGGCGGCCGGCTCCAGCAGGTTGTGCCCGCCGATGGGATTCCACGCGCCGCCCACCAGCGCGAGGTCGGCGGCGCCGTAGCCGCGCGCCAGCACGCCCATCTGGTCGAGCAAAAGGGCCGGCGCGCCGCCGGACGGACCGCATGACAGGCGGTGCAGCGCGAATTCTCCGGCCACCGCCGCGAAACGCTCGGGATTGCGCGGGGCAATGATCAGCCGCGCCTCCGGCATCCGCGCGCGCAACCGCTCAAATGCCGCGTGCACAAGCTGCTCCTCGCCGGGATGCGTGCTCCCGGCCATGACGACGAACGCACGATCGTCGATCCCCCAGCCACGCCGCAGCGCGCTGCGCTCCGCGGGGGAGAGCGGCTCTGGCAGGCTGTCGAATTTCACGTTGCCGGTCACGTGGATATCGCGCCCGGTTCCCGCGATGCACCGAATCCGCTCGGCGTGCTCCGGACTCTGCATCAGAAATGCGCGTACTCGGGACATCGGCCGCTGTGAGATGCAGCGAACCAGCCGATAGCGCCGCGCGGATTTCGCTGACAGGGAGCCGTTCAACAGGAAGATGCGGGCCCCGCGCCGGGCGCACTCCAGCAGCCGGTTGGGCCACAGCTCGGACTCGAAAAAAAGGTACACGGTGGGTCGGTAGGCGTCGAGAAAGCGCCGCACCGTCCAGGAAAAGTCGAACGGCGCGTAGTCGTGGTGATTGGCTTCCCGCAGCGCGCGTCGGGACTCGGCGTGGCCGGTTTCGGTGGTGGTGGTGCTCACGAACTCCCAGTCCGGGTGGCGCGCGCGCAGCAGTCGAAAGACCGCGCCCGCCCCGATGGTCTCGCCGACGCTCACCGAGTGCATCCAGACGCGCTCGCGGCCCGCGCCGATCTCGGGGAGGGGCGGGCGGGGGAGGCGCGCGCCGAACATCCCCGGAATCGACTCGCGGTACTTGCCGTGGCGAAGGTGCTCGTGGGCCAGTACCGGGAGGAGCGCGGTCACGGCGGTGAGGTAGATCGCGTCGTAGACGTTCACGCGGCAGACTTTTCTGAGGCAGGCCGCCCTGTCCTGTGCAGGAGGGAGATCGGTTCTCGGTCGGGAATCGCCGTGCCTCAGCGAATCTTGAGTAAATCCTGATCAGAAAGGGGCCCGGTGGACGCTACCATCCTTGCTGACCCGCATGAGGCGGTGCGAGACCTCTTCGATCGGCGCCGCCTCACGGTGGTGGCCGGCCCGTGCGTGGCCGAGTCCGCCGAGCTTTGCCTGGAGGTGGCCCGTGTCGTGCAGGCGCGCTGCCAGGCCCGCGGCCTCGGGTTCATCTTCAAGGCCTCGTACGACAAGGCCAATCGCACTTCGCTGCGCTCCCACCGCGGGCCCGGCCTGCGAGCCGGCCTGCGCATGCTCTCGCGCGTGCGGGAAACCCTCGGGGTGCCGGTGATCACCGACGTGTACGACGTGTCCCAGGTGGGGCCGGCCAGCGAGGTGGCGGACGTGCTGCAGATCCCCGCGTTCCTCTGCCGGCAGACCGACCTGATCGTGGCCGCGGCCCGCACCGGCAAGCCGGTGAACATCAAGAAGGGGCAGTTCCTGGCGCCCGAAGACATGCGCCACGTGGTGGCCAAGCACCGCGAGTCGGGCTCCGGCCCGGTGGCGGTGACCGAGCGCGGGGTCAGCTTCGGCTACCAGAACCTGGTGGTGGACATGCGCGCGCTGCACGTCTTGCGGCAGGTCACCGGGGCGCCAGTGATTTTTGACGTGACCCACGCGCTGCAGCGACCCGGCTCGGAGGACGGCAGCACCGGCGGCGACCGCACGCTGGCCACCCTGCTGGTGCGCGCCGCGGCGGCGGCCGGCATCGACGGGCTCTTTTGCGAAGTGCACCCGACGCCCGCCACGGCGCTCTCGGACGGACCGAATTCCCTCGATTTTCCGCTGCTCGAGCAGGTGCTCGACGAGGTGGCGGCCATCGACGCGGTGCGGCGCGCCTTTCCGCGGGGGCCCGGGGCATGACCCCGCGCGTCGCGGTGGTGATTCCGGCGCGGCTGGGCTCCATCCGGCTGACGGAGAAGGTGCTCATCCCCATCGAGGGACGCAGCATGCTGGAGTGGGTCTGGCGCGCCGCCAGCGACGTCCCCGAGGCGGATTCGGTGTGGATCGCCACCGACTCGGAGAAGATCGCGTCGACGGTGTCGGATTTTGGCGGGCAGGTCCTGATGACACGGAAGGATCACGCGAGCGGCACCGATCGCGTGGCCGAGGCCGCCGAGCGCATCGACGCCGAGGTGATCGTGAACCTGCAGGCGGATCAGCCGACCATGCCCGCCGCGGTGTTGAGCGCGCTGGTGCGAGGATTTCTCGCCGACCACGTACCGATGGGAACTTTGGTGGCGCCCATCACGCGCGCCGCGGATCGGGAAAATCCGGCGCGGGTCAAGGTCGTCGCGCGCCAGGACGGCCGCGCGCTGTATTTCTCCCGCGCGCCCATCCCGTTCGATCGTGACGGCACCGCCTCCGACCTGGGATTGCTCCACCTTGGCGTATATATTTATCGAAAAGAATTTCTGCGGATTTTCACCCGATTGCCGGTCAGCCGCCTGGAGTCCCGGGAAATGCTCGAGCAGTTGCGCGCGCTCGAGCACGGCTACGAGATCGGCCTGGTAGCGGTGGATTACGACGGGGCCGGAGTGGATACGCCGGAAGATCTCAACGCCGTCACAGCACGTCTCCGAACGCTCGCTTGCTCTTCATGAAAGAGGCGTAGCCGAGCAAGCAGGCCGCCCCCGACAGGGTCAGCGAGGCGAGCCACCATCCCCAGTCCGGCGCGCCCCCGACGATGGCCACGCGGCGCGTCTGCTCCAGCGTCTGGGAAAGCGGATTGAGCTGCATGGCGGCGCGCAGCAGCGGCTGCTGGATGCGCTCGATGGAGTAATACACCGGTGTCAAGAAGGCCAGCAGCTGCACGACCACGCCGGCCGCGTGCGCGAGATCGCGCACGAATACGCCGACGGCCGCGGCCAGCCAGGCCACCCCGGCCGTCAACAGGCAGAGGGGGAGCACGACCAGCGGCAGCAGCAGCAGGGTGGGCTTCGGGAGCACCCGCTCGAGCACCGTCCAGAAGCCGAGCCATGCGACGAAACCGACCGCCATGCGGAACAGCGCGCCCATGAGCACGGCCGGCACCATGACCTCCAGCGGAAAAACCACTTTTTTCACGTAATTCGGGTTCTCAGTGATGATGCTCGGCGCGCGCGCGGCCACCTCGGCAAATACGTTGTAGACCAGCATTCCGCAGAACAAATAAAGTGCGAAATGCGCGTAGCCCTCGGCCGGGTTGTCGGTGAAGCGCGCCTTGAAGATCCCGGAAAATACGAAAGTATAGACGATCAACGAGAAGAACGGAGTAATTCCGGACCAGAGGATGCCCAGCCGTGCGCTGCGATAGCGTCCCAGCACTTCACGGCGGGCTAGCTGCATGGTGAGATCGCGATGCGCCCACAGGTCGCGGGCCATGTGCAGGGGGTTGAGGAAATTCCTCAGGGGTTGCCCGGAGTCGGGCCGATACACCGTGAGGGCGTTCACGGCGAGACCGTGTTGGCGCCGCCCTGCAGCTCCATTTCGGAGAGTTCCATGAGCTGCGTTACCTCGCGGATGATTATTTGCTTGCCGTTCACCTCGAGCAGGCCGCGGGCGCGCATGTCCTGCAGCACGCGGGTCACGGTGGCGCGCGTGCTGCCGATCATGGAGGCGATCTCGGAGTGGGAGAGCCCGCTGGGCAGTTGGCCGCCTTCGGAGAGCAGGAGCAATTTGGTGGCGACCCGCGCGTACACCCGTTGCGTGCCGGTGGCCACCTGCTCCTGGATGGAGCGGGTGAGGCGGCGCAGCAGGTGCTGCAGCAGATCCTGGAACACGGCCGGGTGGGACACGATGAGCGCGCGCAGCCCTTCGGTGGAAATCTCCAGAACGGTGGTCGGCGCGACCGTAATGGCGTTGCTGATGCGGGCCACTCCGGCCAGCCCGGCGATGCCGAACACGTCGCCGGGGCCCAGCACGTCCAGGGTCATTTCGGCGCCGCCGGCGGACAGCACGGTGATGCGAACCTGCCCGGACACCACGATGTAGGCGGTGTCGCTGGGCTCCCCCTGGTGGAACACGAAGCGCTTGCGCGGAAGGGACTTCGCGCGCGGCATCAAGGACGCCCGGGCGGCGTCGTCGAGGTCGCGCAGGAACGCCAGCCGGACGTGTTCTTCGTGCATATCCCCACGATTTCGCGGCGGATATGGGCCAACCCTGTCGAGGCAGTGTCGCATGACACCCCGGGCTCGGGTCCGATGCGCTACACTAGTGCGCATGGTTGCCGTCGGCATGCGTGGGCTGACAGTTGCATATCACGGCGTGCCCGTATTTGAGGATCTCTCCCTGGAGATCGAAAAGGGCGCGTTCGTCTGCGTCATGGGCCCCAACGCGGTCGGCAAGTCGTCCCTGCTGCGCGTGCTGGCCGGCCTGCAGACCGCGCAGTCCGGCGAGGTGACGTGCACCTCCTCGTCGCGCCTCATGTTTCAGGAAACCGACCTTTTCCCGTGGCTGACCATCCGCGAGAATCTCGCCATCGCGCAGCCGGCCTCGATCTACGGGCCCGACGAATACTGGCGGCTGGCCTTCCAGTACCTCAAGGAGGTGGGCCTGGAGGGGCGCCTGGACACCTATCCCCACGAGTTGTCCGGCGGCGGCCGCCAGCGCGCCGCGATCGTGCGCTGCTTTCTCTCGGGCGCCGAGGTATTGCTGCTCGACGAGCCCTTTTCCCACCTGGATCCGAACAGCCGATTGCACCTGCAAAACGTCATCCTGCAATTGTGGCGCGAGACCGGCCGCACCATCGTGCTGGTCACCCACGACCTCCACGAGGCAGTGACGCTGGGCGATCAGGTGGTCGTCATGCAGGACGTGCGCAACACCGTGGTCGTCCCCGTGGCGCGCGCCGAGCGCAACGTCTGGACGGCCGGGGAGGGCCCCACCCGCGACATCCTGGCCGCGCTGCACGCGGCGCCGCCGCCGTCGCCGGCCGAGACGCCGCGCCGCCGGCCGCGCGCATTGAGTCTTGCGTTCGTGGCCTCGCCGCTGCTCGCGCTGGGCCTGTGGGAGCTGGCATCGACGCACGGTTGGCTGGACGCGCGCTTCTTTCCGCCGCCCAGCAAGGTGCTGGCCACGGTCGGGAGCCTCGCCGCCAGCGGCGCCCTGACGGCCGACGTGAAGGCAAGCCTGCTGCGACTGGTGCTGGGATTGCTGCTGGGTGGCGGCCTGGGACTCGCGTGCGGCGTGCTGATGGCGCGCTATCCGCGGCTGCGGGCCATCGCCGAGCCGCTGGTGGCCATCACCTATCCGTTGCCGAAAATCGCCATTCTTCCGTTGCTGCTGGTGATATTTGACATCGGCGAAGTTTCCAAGGTCGTCACGCTGGCGATCGGCGCGTTCTTCCTGGTGCTGCTGCCCACCATGCAGGGCGTCGAGGACGTGCAGCAGCGCTACGGGGACACTATCCGCTCTCTGCGCCTGGGCGGTTTCAACCTGTACTGGCGCGCGCTCTTTTTGGGCGCGCTGTCGTCGATTCTCACGGGATTTCGCACGGCGGCCGGGTATTGCCTGGTGCTGCTGGTGGCGGCGGAGTTCACCGGCACCAGCCAGGGGGTGGGCCGCCTGGTTTGGCACTCCTGGGAATTGTTTGACATCGAGGCGATGTACGCCGGGCTCCTAATCCTGGCACTGGCCGGATTCTTATTGTTTTTCGGAACCAACGAGCTGTCGCGCCGCATTCCGTGGCGCCGGGGAGAGAACGCATGAGAAGACTGTTGATTCTGGGACTTCTGCTGCTGCTGCAATTTCCGGCCGCGGCGCAGGAGAAGGTGCGGGTCGGGGTTTCCACGACGATGTCCACGGCCGGCATTTTTATTGCCCACGACCGAGGATATTTTGCGAAGCAGGGCCTTTCCGTGGAGCTGGTGCCCTTTGCCGGTTCCGGGCCGGAAATGCTTCCCGCCCTGGCCGGCGGCCAGCTGGACGTGGGCGCCGGCAACCTCAGCGCGCGCATGTACAACGCCATCGTGCGCGGCGTGGCGCTCCGCATCGTGGCGGATAAAGGCAGCAACACGCCGGGCAGCGGCTACCTCGCGCTGGTGGCCCGCAAGGCGGTGGCCGCCGACATCAAGGGGCCGGCCGACCTGAAGGGCCGCAGGGTGGCGGTCACCGGCCCGGGCGTGTCCCAGGAGGTCGTGCTGGATCGCTACCTGCGCCGCGGCGGGCTGACCGTGGCCGACGTGCAGCTGGTCTTCATGTCCTACCAGGACGCCGCCGCCGGGCTGGCCAGCGGCGCCATCGACGCCACCGTGCAGATCGAGCCGCTGCTCTCGGAAGGGATCGCGCGCGGCGACTCGGTGATCATCGAGCGCGCGGCGAAAATCTACCCCAACCAGCAGAGCGCGGTCATCGCCTTCGGCGAGAACTTTGCGACGAACCGCCGCCACGTGGGCGAGCGCTTCATGGTCGCATATTTGCAAGGCGTGCGGGATTATCACAGCGTGTTTATCACGAAAACCGCGCGGCCCGCGCTGGCCGACGAGGTGGCGCGCAGCATCGCGAAGTGGACCTCCATGCGCAACACGGCCCTGCTGCGCCGCGCGGCGCCGGTCGGCCTCAACCTCAACGGCCTGCTCAACGTGTCGTCGATGATCAAGGATCTCTCGTGGTACGAGAGCCGTGGTTACGTGAAGGAGCGTCCCCCGCTGGACAAGTTCATCGATCACAGCTTCGTGCAGGCGGCGCTCACGAAGGTGGGAAAAATGCCGTGAGCCCTCGGAAAATCCTGATCGGTGTCCTTCTGGGGCTGGCTCTGCGGGCTCCCTGCGCGGCGGCGCCAAAACCTCCGTTGGGGGTGCCGGCGCCGACCACCGGAACCGGTGGCGCGGCGAAACCGGCCGCCGCGAAAACAGGCGGCCTGTCGCCGGGCACTCCGTCCCCCTGGGGAATCCCCCCGGAATTGCGCAAAAAGGGCGCGCG
>VGFD01000204.1 GCA_016868975.1 Armatimonadota bacterium
CTGTTGAGCACCCACGCGTCCGCGCCGCGATCGAGCAGCGCGTGGGTTTCTCTGCAAAGCGCGTCCCGCGCGTAGGCCAGCGCCCGGCCTTCCACGAGGATCCGATAGGCCACCCCGCTGCCGGGCAGCCGGATCGAGAGGTAGGCCACAAGCTGGTTGCGGCTGAAATCGTCGTCGACTTCCTCCCACTTCACGCGGCACTGCGCCGCGATCTCGTCGGCCATTCCGGGGAAGGCTGCCCGCAGTTGGGCCATCCCGTAGTCGGCGATGCCACGCGGCCCGACCACCCACAGCGGACGGCCGGTGCGGCGGCTCAGCGCGCGCTCGGCGAGCAGGAAGGGCAGGCCAAAGGTGCGCTCGCCTTCCAGTCCGGAGATAAAGATCACGTCGAGGTTGCCGATGTCCTTGCGCAGCCGCTTGAGCTGGTAGAGCGCCGTGGGGGGCGCCTCCATCAGGACGCGGTCGTTGATGAGGATGCCGGCGGGCGTCGCGCTGGCGGCGCCGGACGGGAGGTAGGTCAGCTGTATCGACGAGCGCCTCAGTTACATTGGTAGTCTCCTCCACCCCGCGGTCCCCGTGTGTTTTTGTTCGGGGTCCGTGTCCCTATGATAGGCGGAGGCGGCGGGGCCGGTTAGTGACAGGTGTTACATTGGCCCCGGCGAGTGACTTACGTCATTGAAAACTACCAGCGCTTCTTCTTCACGATCTGCGGACAGTTCGGGTACTTCACGATCAGCGGACCCGAATAACTGCGCTCTCCCCACTTGCGGGCGGCCGCTTTGGCAGCGAGCACGCTGCTCGGGAGCCAGCTCGGAAGATCGCTGGTCGTGCACACCGTCGGCTCGCTGGAGGACCACGTGGGGCCGCCCGACTGCACGTAGATAACCTGACCGGTGTGGCCCGGGCGATAGGGATCGTAGCCGGCGCCCGGCGCGCTCACCCGCGTCGGCGTGGACGATACCGGCGGCGGAGCGCTTGGCGTGCTCCCCCCGACAGGCGGGCCGATCTGCGGGCGCGGCGGTTCCTCGAGGGGCTGGGGAGGCTGCCCGTCCGTCTGTGCGGGCGCGGGCGCGCGCGGCGGCAGCGGCGAGTCTCCGATCCCACCTTCGTTCTGGGCGAACGCCGCGGTGGCGGCGCCGGCGATGAAGATCCCCACAACCAGAGAGGCTACAAACAATCGCATGGGCACACTTCTCCCTCGGTGAGCGTGTTGACCAACACGCGGTATAACCCAGTAGACAAGCAGCGCGGTCCCCTCCATTGTAACCGATCACCGGCGCAGAAGCGATAGGTCTCCTGCATCATTGCACTCGCCCGACTGGAAGGTTCCCGTCAGCTCATCTGACACGCGACGCTGCAAAACGTAACAGTCCACCGCGCAAAAACGGAAATTTCCGGCGGGCGTGGCCCCGACCAGCGCCACGTCGTGCAGGACGTACTCCCCGTTCTGGTACGAGCCCGCGATGCGGCGCTGGTGGACTCCGCTCTGCGGGGAATCCCAGGTGAGGAGGCCGCTGACGTCGTCGCCGCTCTGGGTGAAAATCACCTGGATGGCCACGTTGGGATCGTTGCCGTGCAGCGTGCCGCGCCAGGTTCCACTGATGCCGCTCGGAGAGGCGGACGGCGACGCGCTCGGTTTGGGAAGCTTCCACGGGCTCCAGGCCAGCAGCGCGAGCACGGCCACCAGGACGACGACGGTGACGACGGTGGGCGTGGACGACTTTGGCCGCGGGGGCGGCGTCCACGGGATCGGGGGGATGGTCGTGGGCGGCAGCGTGGCGACGGCGGCCTGGGGATTGTCGAAGCGGGCCGGGAGCGGAGCGTCGATCATTTGCCCGCAGCGCACGCAGGCGCGGGCGGCGGGGACCAGCGTGCTGCCGCAGGCCACGCAGAAGCGCGGGACGGGCGCTGGTTTCGGTGGCGCCGGAGCCGAGCGCGCCTCCCGCAAGGCCGTCCTCGCCTCGGCGGCCGTCCCAAACCGATCGTCCTTCTTGAGCGCCATCATGCGCAGGATGACCGCCTCCACCGCGGGCGGAATCCCCGGATTGATCGCGCTCGGCGGCGTGAGCGCGGCCTCGCCGGTGGCCAGCGACACCGACCAGGGCGGCAGCGTGCGGGTCAGCGTGGCATACAGGGTGGCGCCCAGCGCGTAAACGTCGGTGCGCGGATCGGTGGTCCCGTTGCCGTACTGCTCCACCGGCGCGAAGCCTGCAGTGCCGGCGCCTTTCAGGAACGCCTTCGTCTGCCCCTCGGGCTCGAACACGCGCGCGATGCCGAAATCAATCAGGCGGATGCGACCCTGGCCGTCCACCATCAAGTTGCTCGGCTTGAGGTCGCGCACCAGCACCGGCGGGTCGTTGGTGTGCAGGCGCTCCAGGACGTCGCAGATCTGGTCGCCCCAGTCGAGCACCTGCTCCAGACGGAGAAACGGGGGCGCGTCGTTGGTGACCTCGTCGAGGGTGCGACCGTCGATGAAGGTCATCACGAGATAGTGGGAGCCGTTTTCCTCAAAGAAATCCTTGACGTCCACCACGCCCGGGTGCTCGATGGAGGCCAGCAGCCGCGCCTCCTCGCAGAACTGCTCAGAGGCCCGCAGCCGATCCCCGGGGTCAGGCAGGTGCGCGAACATCTCCTTGACCGCCACCCGGCGTCCTCCGAGGGCGGCCTGCCGGGCGAGGTACACGGCGCCCATGCCACCGCTCCCCAGGACCCGCTCGATGAGGTATCCGCGTTGCAGCGACGCGCCCGGCTGGAGCAAAGAAAAGATCCACCTCCGAGCGTAGGATTTCCACCCGGCCTGGATTAAACCTCGCGGCACCCCTGGGGCGGACCTCGCAGGACGGGCGGCTGTGTTGAGGAAATCTCAAAGCCGTGGAACCTTCCGTATGCGGCCACCTCTTATCTACCAGGAGCCCGACGCCGATAACATCCTTGGCTTATAGCTTCTCGCGAGACTTCGCACGCAACACAGGAGCGCAATGATCGTATTCAGCAGCCTTGACGAGGCCCAGCGGGAAGGATTCCGGTGGCAATCCCTGTCCCGCTCCGAGAAACTTCACATCGTCGAGATGGACCGCATGGGATCCCGCGGCCAGCGCGTAAAGGCGCTTGCCTTCGCCTGCCTGTCCACTGAGGAGCTGGCCGCGCTGGAGACCGAAGAGGCTGCGGCTCAACTGCAAGACGAGCCCGCGGCCGCTCCCGTGGGTTGTTTCCCACGCACGTGCAAGCGCCGCGCCAGGGGACGTCGGCGGCGGCGGAAGATCCCCGCCTGAATCGGTCTGGTCGTGTCGCGCGACACGCCCGGGTCAGTTGATTTCCCGCAAGGCGACGCTACTTGTGCCGCGGACCACTAAGCGGCGCCCTCCAGGCTGGCCAGCAGGCGGCAGCACTCGCTGTCGCTGAGCGCCTGGAACTCGATACCCGCGGTGTTCTCGCTGTGATCCACCCAGACCACTTTCGCTTCCGTTTCCAGCAGGCCGTCCGTCAGGGGCAGCTGCACGCGCAACTGTCCGCCGATTTCCAGGCGGTGCTCGGTGTGGACTTTCAGACCGCCGACGATCAGGTTGAGCGCGTCGAGCGTGCCCTCGCCCCTCACCACGCAGCCGTTGTGCACCATCTCGTAGTTGAGGCGCATGTTGCACTCGTAGCGGGGCAAGCGACGGCGCTCGGCAAGCGTCCCCGCGGGCTCCGGCAGGCGGCGGCCGATGCGCAGCGGCTCCAGGCAGGCCGGAGCAGGCAAGACGGCAGTGATGTCGGCCGACGACGGCAACCGCGGCGAGGAGATGGTCATCGTCTGCGAGTGCCGAATCAGCGTGGGGGCTTCCAAGAAGGGCGGCACGACGGGAAAGGCTCCCACGCCCTGGGGCGGAGACAGCGGACGAATCTCGGCGACTTCTTTCACGGGACTGGGGGGCACAACCCGCTCGAGTTCCACGGGGCTGGGGGGCACCAGTTCCCCAGGGCTGCTCCAGGGTTCCGCGCCCAGGTCGCGCGGACTGGGCGTGGCCTCCGGCTGCGTTTCCGGGGACGCGGAGGGCTGCGGCTCCGGCCAGGGCAGCAGCGGCTCCTCCTCCTCCTCCTCGAACGAGAGCGGCTCTTCCACGAGCTTCGCGGCTTCCGGCCCAGCCAACCCGGCCCGCGATGCCGGCCGAGGCAGGCATGCGAAATCCGGTGAGGGTCTCCGTCGAGAGGCCGACGACGTGGCAAAACTCGAGGACGTCTTCGTCGGGGCGCAGCATCATGACCGTGCCGGCATCCGCGCCCAGGACGTCGATGGCGCGCTGCAGCGTCTGCTTGAGCAGTTCCTCCTCGCCGTGCTGCGCGAAGAGCGCCTCGGAGACGAGCTGCATGGCCGCGATCTGGCGCTCGCGCTGGCGCAGCGCGTCCAGGAGCTGGGAAACCTTATCAGGCACGGACCGCCAGAGCCGGCGCCAGGGCCGGTATTACCGGCCCGCTGCGCGGCCTCGTTCCCTGAGTTTGATCGCCGGCGGCCATCGCGCGGCTCTACCGGACGGCGGCAAGCATGATTAATTCGGTCGCGTCGGCGCCCGGAACCGGGTGCGAGAAATAATATCCCTGCCCGAACTCGCAGCCCAGATCGCGCAGCGCGTAGCACTGCCGGGAAGTTTCCACGCCTTCGGCAACCACGTTCATGCCTAGCTCGTGGCCCAGGCTGATGATGGCGCGCACGATTCCGATGTTGCTGTCCCCCTCGACGATGAGGCCGACGAAGGCGCGGTCGACCTTGAGGATGTCGATGGGAAATCGGTGCAGATACGACAATGACGAATACCCGGTGCCAAAATCGTCGATGCTGATGCGGGCGCCCATTTCCTTCATCTTGCGGAGCAATTCCGCGACCTGTTCCGGCTTGTCCATCAGCAGGCTCTCGGTAATTTCCAGTTGCAGGCGGCGGTTGTCGTGCAGCCCGCCGATCCGGTCGAGCAGATTCTGGATGTGGGCGGGGTCACGAAACTGGCGCGTGGAGAGATTTACCGCAATGTAGGGCGCGGTTTGCAGATGGGGGCGGCCGTCGGCCGGAGTATCCCCGTAGGCGAATTTCTCGTCCCAGTCCTCAAGCTGGCGGGAGGCCTCGCGCACCACGAAGTCCCCGATGGGGACGATCAGGCCGGCGTCCTCCGCGATGGGGATGAAGTCGCCGGGAAGGACCAGCCCGCGGCGCGGATGGCGCCAGCGCAGGAGCGCCTCGAAGCCCACGATGGCCAGGGTGTCGAGGCGCACGATGGGCTGATAGTAAAGGACCAGCTCGTTCCCTTTATGGACCGCGCGGCGCAAGTCGGTCTCCAACTCGAAGCGCTCGAGGGCACCCTCGTGCATGGCCTGCTCGAAAACCTGGAAACGCCCGGCGCCGCCCGCCTTGGCCTGGTGGAGGGCCACGTCGGCGTCGCGGAGCAGGTCCTCGGCGGACTTGTAGGTGGGCGAGCCCATCGCGATGCCGACGCTCACCGTCGCGTACAGCTCGGTTCCCGCGATGGTGAACGGATCGGTCAGGGCCGCGTTGAGCCGCTTGGCGGCGGCCGTGCTGTCCGAAATCTGCACGACGTCCTCCAGGAGGATGCAGAACACGTCACCGCCCATGCGGGCCAGGGTATCGGAGGGGCGCAAGGTGGCAGTCACCCGCTCCGACCACACCTTCAGGAAATCGTCGCCGGCCTTGTGCCCCAGGCTGTCGTTGATGAGCTTGAAGCGGTCGATGTCGAGGAACATCACAGCGAAGGTCGCGGTGCGGCGACGGCGGGTGCGCTGGACGGCCTGCCCCAGGCGGTCCATGAAGAGCGCCCGGTTGGGCAGCCCGGTCAGCGCGTCGTGGAAGGCGTCGTGCAGCATCTGCTCTTCGGCGCGCTTGCGGTCGGTGACGTCGGTCTGCGAGCCGGCCATGCGGGTGGCCTTCCCGCCGGGATCGCACACCACGACGCCGCGCGACAGCACGTGGATCCACTCGCCAGAGCGGTGCTTCATGCGGTACTCGCTCTGCAGAAACTCCGAGCCGCCCTCACAGTGGCCGTGGATCTCGGAGCGGACGCGCTCGACGTCCTCCGGGTGGATGCGGTCAAACCAGGCGGCCGGCGTGCTCGACAGCTCGTCCTCGGCATAGCCCAGCATGGCCTTGCAGCGGGGCGACAGGTAGATTTCGTCGGTCTCCAGGTTCCAGTCCCAGAGGCCGTCGTTGGACCCGCGGGCGGCCAAGGCGTAGCGCTCCTCGCTCTGGCGTAGCTCGGCGGTGGCTTTCTCGACCTCGTCGGCCAGCCAGGCGGCACGGTCCGCGAGGGCGCGGCGGCTGGCGCCCAGGGCCAGCATGTTGCGCGCGCGGGCCACGAACTCGGCGCGGTCCATGGGCTTGCTGATGAAGTCGGAGGCGCCCAGCTCCAGCGCCTTCTGGCGGACGTCACGGGTGCCGGCGCTGGTGATCATCACGATGGGGACGTCGGCCAGGGCGTCGAGCCCGCGGAAGCGGCGGAGGAACTCCAGACCGTCGATTTCTGGCATCATGTAGTCGACCAGCACCATGTCAGGCACGTTCTGCTCGCACCAGGCCAGGGCTTCGACCGGGTGGGTGAAGGTGACCGGATCGCCCTCCTCCAGGCCCTGCACCATGTGCTGTATCAGGAAGAGGTTCGCGGGATCGTCGTCGACGATGACAATACGCATGGAGTCGGGCGATGGGTTCCCGAATCAGGGCGCGTTTCCTCCCCGGGCGTAACGGCGCGGGTTAGACGTTGGATCAGGCGCGTGAGGCGGTGCGATGCAAGCGGAGCGCCAGTCGTTCACGCGAGCCCCAAGGTACAAACGCATCGCCGGGTTTGCGTGCATATCCTCCCCCGGGACTAAAGGCTTATTCTCCCCGCATCAACCGCGTGAGCCGGTGGACGGCCAGTCGGTACAGCGCCACGCCGAGCGCGGCGGCGGCGGCCAGCCAGACCATGAAGTGGGCGCTCGAGGAAAGGGTCGGGCTCGCGGTGGTGAGCCACAGGGTGGCAAAGAAGTCGGTGAAAGCTACCCGCACGAACGTCGTGATCACGTTGCCGAAGGCGGCGGCGATCACGATGAGGGCGGCGCCGACGGCGGCGGTCCTCTTCAAGTTGATGACCAGGAAGCGCGGTTGGGCGGACACGCACAATCCGAGCATGATGGCGAGTGCCACGCAGGCCGGCTGCAGGGCGCCGAGGAGCAGCGCGTTGGGCTGCAAGGTGAGAATCGCGCTGCCGATCCACAGGGGCAGCGTTACGGTCCACTCGCCTGAGACGGCGTAAAAGGTCATGGCGAATTTCCCCTGCAAAATCCGCTCGGGGGAGACGCCGCTGACGATGAGCATGGGCCAGGTGGCCTGATCCCGTTCGGCGGCCATGGCGCGGCTGCCCAGGTGGACAGCCTCCAGACAACTGAAGAGGATGGCAATGAACAGCGTCACCAGGCTGAAGGTGGCGACCGCGTCGAGGCCGTGCGTGAGGCTGCCGAGCAGGTACGTGAAACCTCCGATGAAGGCGAAGGCGGGCGGCAGCGCGCTGCCCGGCAGGGCGTACTGGCCGGCGTAGAGCCGCATGAATCCACGGCGGTACGCGAGATAGAACGGGTTGGCCTCGAAGCGGCGAAGCACCCAGGCGGCCACGCCGGAGTGCGGCTGCACCTGCCGCGGCGGGGGCGGGATGAGGGCACCGGGGCCGGTGAGAACGAGACCGGTAGGCCCTTTCATGGCAGCGTCCGCCGCGCGGAGGGGAGCGCCGCTCGCGACAACGGCCGCGGCACGGCGCAGGATGAAGGGGGTGGCCAGCACCCACAGCAAGACCACGATGGCGCCAGCGGGCGAGTACGGATTGTTCACCACCGGCCCGAACGCGGCGGGGTTGGGCGGAATGTACAGATCGCGTCTCTGAGGACGTACATCGGCCTGAGGAAACTGAAGCACGCGGTCGCGAAGGCGGCCCACATGATGAATACAAACGGGTAGACCATCGGCGCGCCCAGGACGATGGCCATGGTTCCGACGGTGGCGGCCGTTGAGGTCCGCGCACGGGCGGAGCAATACAATCCGAGGGCGGCCAGCACGCAGGCCCAGAGGCCGCTGAAGATCCAGGGGATGACGAGGTCGACGCCGGCACCGCACTCGCACGGGAGCCAGTGCAACAGCGCCAGTGGGAGGACCACTGGCCCGGCGGACAGCCACAGGGGAATGACTTGCAGCATTACGGCACCCCAGCGCCCGAAGACTTCACGCTCCGCGGACAGCCCGCTGACGGTCCCGACGCTCAGCGCACCGATGTCGCGTTCCTGCTGGTAGGCGCCCACGGTGGAGCCCGCGGCCATGATGGAGAGAACGACGAGCCAGCATCCCCCACCGACCATCAAGGCGACCGTAATGGCGCCTGAAAACGGAACATATGCCATCATCGACATCAGGACAATGGCCACAAACGTCCCCGGAAAGACCGCCAGCCACCACGCCCGGGTCTTCCAGGCTCGGGCAAGCTGCCACCACCCTCGCAAGAAGTGCGGATTTCCGCGCAAACCGACCGGCAGAACAGCGCTGGCGTTGTTCATTGGCACCACGTACTCCAGATCTCAAATCCCCGGGGACGCTATCGCCCCCATCGTATCATGTCCCCGCACACAACGGTATCGCTCGCCTCCAATTTCTTCCCAACGCGCGATCGGGCAGGTCCTGGCCCAGAAACCGTCCGACGGGACGGCGAGGCAAGCCGGGGACGCAATTTGCCCGAAGCGCGGCAGCGTCCCCGGAACCTCATTGCCGGCTTCGTCCGGCGTCGCGGCACCGACACGCCGGGAGTCGGGCCCACCGCTCGACCCGACAGGCCGGGAGTCGGGCCCACCGCTCGACCCGACAGGCCGGGAGTCGGGCCCACCGCTCGACCC
>VGFD01000205.1 GCA_016868975.1 Armatimonadota bacterium
CGAGCACGCGGTTCACGTGATGGATCCCAACGCGACCGACACCTCCGAGGAAGCCATCGAGCGCGAGGTCCGCGCCTTCGGCCCCGACGTGGTCGGCATCACCGCTCTTACCCACAACGTGGTGGACGTCCACCGCATGGCCCTCCTCGCCAGGCGCGTCAACCCGGACGCCCACGTCGTGCTGGGGGGACCGCACATCGTCGAGTTTCCCAACCACGCCATCCAGATGTCCGGAGTCGACAGCGTGGTCACCGCCATGGATCCCGAGCCCACGCTCTCGGCGCTCATCGACGCGGTGGGCGGCCGCGCCGATCTGGCCACCGTGCCCGGCATCAACTACAAGACGGCGGACGGCGAGGTCAAGCGCAATCAACCCCCGCCGGCCAACAAGAACATCGACGACCTGCCCTTCCCCGACCGACAGGCGCTGGATCTGCGCCGCTTCTACACGCCAGGCATGCGGGAGTCGGTGGCCACCACCGCGGTGACCAGCCGCGGATGTCCCCAGCCGTGCCACTTCTGCATGGCGAGCCGCTCGTTCCGCCTGCGCAGCCCGGCCAACATCGTGGATGAGATGGAAGAGTGCCTCAACCTGGGCATCAAGGAAATCCACTACATCGACGATATTTTCAACGCCCCCGCCAAGCGGGTCACGGCAATCGCCGACGAGATCCTGGCGCGCAAGGTCAAGATGTCCTGGGGTTTCAAGGCGATCGTGAACGCCACCACTCGTGAGATGCTGGAAAGGGCGAAGGAAGCCGGCTGCGTGAAGGCCCACTTCGGCGTGGAGACCGGCACCGAGGAAGGGCTGCAGAGCCTGGGCAAGACCTTCATCAAGCTGGAGGACAGCCGCCGCGTCTTCAAGTGGTGCAAGGAGCTCGGCATGAAGTCGTGCGCCTACATCATGCTCGGCATTCCGTGGGAAAAGAGCCGCGACGACATCAAGCGTACGGTGGATTTTGTCAACGAGCTGGACCCGGATTTCGTGGTGTACGCGCTGATGAGCCCCTATCCCGGCACGCCGCTCTGGAAGAAAGGCGCCGAGCTGGGCCTTTGGGAGTCCGACCTGTGGGACCGCTTCCTGATCAATCCCAGCATGGAGCACGACCATCTGCCCACCGTGTGGACCGAGCACATGTCGAAGGAAGAGTTGTTCCAGGTTTTCAAGGAAGTCAACCGGGAATTTTATTTCAATCCGCGCAAGCTGCTCAAGACGCTGCTCGACATCCAGTCCCTGGCCCAGCTCAAGCGAATTTTCTTCGGCGGCGTCGGGCTTATCCGACTGCAGCTCCTCAACGCGAAGACGAGCATTTAATTCTTTGAATTGGCGCGCGCTGCTGCTGTTTGTTTTTGTGCTTTGCCGGCCGGCGCACGCGCAGTTGCTGGCGGACTTCAGCGGCATGGCGGGCATCAGTCCCGGCCTCTATCTCATGGTGTCCGACGCAAAGAACAAATCGAAAGCCGAGCGGGTCGCGGTCCTGCGCTGGTCAGGGGGCAACTATCGGCTGGAGCCGGTTGCCGTGGATTGGAACGGCGCGCCGTCCAGGGACCTGGAGGGCTGCTGTTCGCTTCCCGGAGATTCCGCCGAGTTCCTGCTTGCCGAGAGCGGTTATTTCAAAGGGGATTTCGGCCGCGTACTGCAATTTCGACTGACGCACGATCCGCAAAAGGGCTGGACCGGGAAGGTGATGCACTCCTTTCAGCTCCCGCCGCCTCCGAGGGGCGAGGATTCCACGGCCAGCGAGCAGCAATTGGAGGGGATTTCGGCGATTCCCGGCCCGAAGGGGAAACCCATCGTGATTATCGCCCGGCGGGGCGGCGCGAAGGCGCCCGGAATGCTGGAGTGGGGCGTCGTGGAAGATCGCCGCTTTCTGGTGCAAGGCACGCATGAGGTGGACTTGCGTTCCATCCTCGGGGATCGCTCGTGCGCGGATATTCTGCTGGTTCCGGACGGGGACGGCTGGCGCGTGTTCAGCGTTGCCACCGCGGACCCGGGCGACGTGGGCGCCTTCGCCTCGGCGGTCTGCGAGGTGGGACGCTTCACCGCGGTGGGCGCCTACCAGCCGCTCGCGAAGCCGCTGCTGAAGGCGCGCTGCGACGGCTTGAAAATCGAAGCGCTGGCGTCGGCACCACCGTCTTTCGGGCCGGGGAAATTCTGCGTGGGCACGGATGACGAGGATTACGTTCCGGTCTGGCGGGTGTTGCCGTGAGATGGCGACTAAACTAAAGGGGGAAAAAGCGGACCGACCCGTCCCACTCTTCCGGCTTGCTGCACTCGAGAATCAGAACGAGATCGTCCAGGACGCTGCCCACGGCGATTGAACGCCGGATGACGAAGAGTCCGGGCATCTTGAGACTCTGCGCAATTCGGGTCATGGCGAAACCGGGCATCGTGGCGAAATCGTGAGTCAAGAGGATGCGCTCTTCAGCGGCACATCATTCGAGAATAGTCGGGTCGTCCTTACCGCTCAATCCGGAATCCTGGACCCGGGCAATATCGACCACTGGAACGCGGCGCATCAGCCCACGGAGAATGTCGTTGTTGAAGTTCTCGTCGGTGGCGAGCTTGATCAAGTAGCGGCAGGATTCTTTCGCGTGAGCAGTCGGTCGCGAATGCCGGCCGGGGACCAACGCGCTTCAGCACCACGCTGAATTTCGACCCCGAGCGCCTCTCGCTTCGAAATATATGACTCTACCTGCTCAGTATTGCCCAGGTAGAATGCGAGCACCTGGTAGATATGCGCGAGGGTCAAACTCGGGTATTGTTGCAGGATCTCCTCTGGGGTGGCCCCGTCCTTAAACGCGCCAATTACCGTTTCAAGCGTGACCCGCGTTCCGCCGACGCGCATCGCACCGCCGGCATCTGCCTTGAGGGGAACCTCCTGGCTCTGTACTTCAAGTGCCATGTCCTCATTGTAGAGAGTGGTTCGGCCCGCGTCAAGCGATCTGCCGCGAAGCGCGGGCAGGTGCTATCGTTATGCGAGCCGTTTCGTTTCGCCGGAATTTCCCGGCTGCTGGGGCGGCCGATCGATAATGACCTCACAGGGCGCGCGGCGCAGCAGGGTGTCCACCACGTGGGACAACGAGCGCTCGGAGGTGCCGCTGGTGGGAATTCCCAGCACGATGACGTCGGCCTTGAGTTTTTGCGCGGCCTCGATGAGGCCTTCGGAAACATCCCGCCCGCGATGCAAATAAAGGGCCGGCGTGATGCCCTCGCGGCGGGTCAGGGCCTCGGCGTTGTTCATGGAGGCTACCGCGATCTTCTCCTGTTCTCCCAGCGGCGCGTTAAGAGCGAGCGCGCGCGGCACCTCCAGGACGTACACGAGATAGAGCTTGGCCTCGCGGTCGCGCGCCACGTTCACCGCGTGGTGGATGGCGGTCCGCGGATCGCCCCCGCCGAGGATGGGGAGCATGACCACCGCCGAGGATTTTTCCGCCGGCCCGCGCGTCCAGGAGCCAAGTCGCAGGGACGCGCGCGCCTCGTCCAGGGACTTGCAGGTGGCGATGCAGGAGCGCACGCCAGGCACGCTCTGCAGCGTGTCGAGGATCTCCGGGGGCATGTTCACCAGGATGATGCGGGCATGGTGTCCCTCGATAAAGGTCACCGCGTCGCGGAACGTGTGGGCGCCCTCGGGGGTGCAATGGGTGAGCGCGCCGCAGTCGACGATGATGCCTTCCGAGTGACGCTTCAGCATCATGTTGCACGCGGCCTTGAGGGTGAGCCAGTGGTTCTCGGTCAGCGAGCCGGAGAGCGAGATGACGTCGCCGCGCGCTTCCACGATCATGGCGGGAGCATTCCTTACGTGGGGATGGGTTCCTTCACGGAGAGGCTGCGCCACAGATACCACGAGGCCACCGTTCGGTAGGGGCGGTAGCGCTCGCCCAGCGCGGGCATCTCCTTGATCGACGGCAGCTCGAGCAGGCCGTGCGCGAGCTGTACCGCTTTGCGGATGCCGTAGTCGCCGACCGGCCAGACGTCGGGGCGTCCCATGTGGAAAATCAAGAGCATGTCGCTGGTCCAGTCGCCGATGCCCTTCACCCCGGTCAGCTGCTTGCGGACCTGCTCGTCGGAGAGGCGCGGCAGGCGGTCGATCTCCACTTTGCCGGCGAGGACCGCCTCGCTGACCGCGCGCAAGGTGCGGACTTTCGCCCCGGAGAGGCCTGCGCCGCGCAGCGCTTCTTCCGACAGGGCGTGGATGGCGCGGGGGCTGGGAGGGCCCTCGAAGAGCGCGCGAAAGCGGGCGGAGATGGCCCGCGCCGCGGCGCCGGCCACCTGCTGGTGGACCACCGCGTCGCAGAGCGAGGCGAACAGGTCCTCCTCCCGGGAGGCGTGCAGATGACACGGTCCCACGTCGCTGATGATGCGGCGCATGGCACGGTCCCTTTTCTCCAGGTGGGCGACGGCCGCGTCCAGTGTCCCCGCGTCCCACAGGGAGCGCGCGCCGTCCAGGCGGACCCCCTCGGCCTCCAGCAGCAGGCGCTTCGTGTCCAGCCCGCCCGGCGCGGAAAATCCGCCGGGCTTGCCGCCCGCCGCGAGAATGCGGTGGCACGGCACGATCACCGGGACGGGATTGCGGCCCAGCGCCTGCCCCACGGCGCGGGCGGCGCCCGGCTGGCCGATGCGCTCGGCCAGCGCCCCGTAGGTGCACGTTTCCCCGCTGGCCAGCAGGCGCGCCGCCTCGTACACCTGGCGGCGGAACTCGGGGACGCCGTCCAGGTCCAGCGCGACGTCGTCGAACGGCTGCGGGCTGCCTTCCAGGTGGAGGACGATTCTCCGCGCGACGTCCGGCGGCTCGCTTTCCCGCGCGGTTACGCTCAAACCCGCGCGCAGCCGCTCGGGGTCAGGCTCGGCAAGGCACACCGCGCGAATCCCGCGGGCACTCCAGACGACCGCGCACGGGCCCAGGGCGGTCTGGAAAATTGCGAATCGCACGGGGCTCCCTTCACGATCCCTGGCGGGATCTGTTAGATCATGCGGATTTGCGGGTATAAGCCATGAAGCGGGGGCTGTATCCATTGGCCCGCCTCCGCGCTCAACCCTTCATCGGATTTGTGAGGAGGCCTGCTGATGTGGACGAGAGACAACCTGCCGCCTGACTGGATGGCGCGGGCGGTTCTGGCCGGTTTCGCGGGTACGGTGACCATGGTGCTTGCGATGATCGTCTCGTACGTCGTCGCGTTGTTCCTGTCCGGAGTGAGCCTGCCTGACGCGCGCGGCGCTCTGGGCAACGGTGCCGTCGTGGAAACCTGGCTTCACAACCTGACCCACAACCCCGTGGTGAACGCCACCACCGACATGCTGTACGGAGCGCTCGCGGTCCATCTGCTGATGGGATTGTTCTGGGCCGTCGCCTACGCGCGCTACTTCGAGCCCTACCTGCGCGGCGGCGCGTGGGAAAAGGGGATGCTGTTCTCGCTGTTGCCCTGGGTGCTGTCCCTGGTCGTGTTCCTGCCGCTCGTCGGCGGGGGATTCATGGGCGCCACCATCAACGCGGGGCCGCTGCCCACTATCGGCAATCTGTTGTTGCACCTCGTGTACGGAGCCACGCTGGGCATGGTCTACGGCCCGCTCGGCGACGTGCTGGTCGAAGACGTGGACGAGGACATGCGGGCCAGCGAGGCGCTCGTGCTGCGCCGGGCCGAAGGGACCGCCGCCAAGGGCATCCTCATCGGGCTCATCGTGGGATTCGCCGTCGGCATGCTGGGCTTCGCCATCGGGCGCGTCGGGCACACGTCGATCATGCTCGGGCTCGCGCCCTCGTGGTTCGTGCTCACGACGGTGGTGATGGGCGGCTCGCTGGGCGCCCTTGTCGGCTCCCTGGTGGGATTGCCCACCTCGGCCACGATGCGCAATCACACCGCGCCGCACGCCTGAACGGGCTCTATTCTCCCAGCGGCACCACGATGACCGCGGTGCCGTAAGCAAGCACTTCCGTGGCGCCCGGCGCGACCTCGGTGGAATCGTAGCGCATTCCAATAATGGCGTTGGCGCCCACCGCCTGCGCGTTGGCCACCAGGATCTGG
This sequence comes from Armatimonadota bacterium, assembly GCA_016868975.1. Lineage (GTDB taxonomy): Bacteria > Vulcanimicrobiota > Xenobia > RGZZ01 > RGZZ01 > VGFD01. Next base: position 6,025 of record VGFD01000205.1, read on the forward strand.
AACGCCTCCTGGCGGGTCTGCTCGCACAATTCGGTGAACAGCGTGATATTGCCGCCCACCAGCTGCTGCAGGCTGGCGCCGATGCTGCCGAACACGCTGCGCGAGCGCACCACGATGCCGCGCACGATCCCCAGGCTGCGGGCAACTCGCGCGCCGGGCAGTTCAAACGCGGTGGTGACGGCGATGGGGTGATGCTGCGCTTCGAGCATGAGTGGACTCCTTTTATTTTAGCGACGCGGCGATTCTCACGTTGAGGAGCAAATCGCCGAGGTCGTTGGAATTTGTAAATGCGTGCGGGACGTGCGCGTCGACGGAAACGCCGCGCTCCAGATCGACCGGCACGATGAGCAGCGCCCGCGGCCCGCGTCGGTGGCTGCTCGGCCCTTTCGCGGCGCCGCCCACCGCGACCGGGTTCGGGCAGCGCGGGCCGGCCACCAGGAACCACGAGACGGACGGCAGCAGCACCGCTTCCTGTTTCGCAATTTCCAGGGTGAGCGGAGCCAGCGCTTCAATTTCATCCTCCACCAGGCGATCGACGAGGCGCACGTAGGCCACTACTCGGGATAATCCGCGCTTTTGAAACACCGCGACGAACGGCTCGCGCGGTGGCGCGATGCTCCAACCCTGGGCGGTGAGTCGCTCCTCGAGGCGATCCACGAAGCGCTCGCCGGGCAGTGAGTCGGGTTCGTCGGTTCGCGCGCCGAGCGCTTCCCGCATCTGAGCCGCGGTCTGAAAGCGATGCTCGGGACGAAGCGCCATGCCGCGGGTAACCCAGGTGCCGAGCGCCGCGGGAATTCCCGGGAAACCGACGTCTCCGTTCGTAAGCCGCGCCACCGCGTCGGCGGGCGCCTGGCCGGTGAGCAGGTGACAGGCGGTCGCCGCCGCGCCATACAGGTCGGAGCGCGCGTCCGTGGTGCCCTGCCCGTACTGTTCCGGCGGCGCGTAGCCGGAAGAGCCGAAGCCGCGCAGCATCGGGCGCGTCCCCTGGTTGGGAAGCAGGCTGCGGGCCAGGCCGAAATCGATCAGGTGGACCTTCCCGTGCTCGTCCACCATGGCGTTGGCCGGCGTGAGATCCCGAAAAAGCACCGGCGGATTTTGCGCGTGCAGGTAGTGCAGAATATCGAGAATCTGGCGGCACCAGTCGACCGCCTGCTGGGTGGGGAACGGTCCGCCGCGCTCCTCCAGAAGATCCGCCAGAGTGCGCCCGTGGATGCGGTCCATGACCAGATAATAGCGGCCTTCGCGCTCGAAAAAATCGGTCACCCTCGGGAGTCCGGGATGGCGCAGGCGGGCAAGAATCTGCGCCTCCTGGAGAAACTGCGCGATCATCTGGTCGGTGTCGCGCCCCTCCGGGGGGACCATCTCCTTGAGCGCCCACTCGGTGTCCAGGCTCTCGTCGCGGCAGCGGTACACGGTGCCCATGCCGCCCCGCCCGAGCACCTCGAGGAGTCGATATCGATTGGCCAGCAGGGTTTGCGCCGGGAGGTCCGCCATCAAAGAAATCCCGTTTCGCTTGTGGAATGTGATTGCCTGTCGCATGCTTCGCACCTTGCTGTTGGTTCTGCTGATCGTCGCCCCGGCGCGCGCCGCCGAGCTCGATCTGGATCCCCGCCTGCAAGCCCGCCTGGAGTCGCTCATGGCGGGCCGCCCGGGCGCCGTTCTCGTGTATCGGCTCGGGGATGGCGCGGTGCGCGCGGCGGTCCGCCCGCGCGTCGCGTTCGGACAGGCGCATCCGCCCGGCTCGGTGGCCAAGATCGTCACCGCGTCGGCGCTGCTGGAATCGCGCGTGCTGCCGGCCGGATTCGCCGTGAATTGCACCAACCACGTGACCATCGCCGGGCGCGGCTATACCTGCGGCTATCCCGGCGGGCACGGCAAGGTCGATCTGAAGGGCGCGCTGGAACGCTCGTGCAGCATTTTCTTCTACGTGGCCGGGCAGCGCCTGGCGGACCCGGCGTGGCGGCGCGCGGCCGCGTCCTTCGGCCTGGGAAGCGCCTCGGCGCCTTACCCGGGGGCCGCGGCCGGCCGCGCCGTCCTCCCCACCGCGCGACGCGCGCGCACCCTGGCGCTGGCCGGAGAGGGCGGCACGGTGCTGCTCTCGCCGTGGCAGGCGGCGGTGCTGATCGAGCGGGTGCTCGAAGGGCGTCATGGGTTGCTCCGCGAGGCCCTGGTCGGCGCGGTGCTGCGAGGGACCGGGAAAGGCGCCGGCGACGCGGGCGGCAAGACGGGCACCGCGGAGATCGCGCCGCGCCGCACCCTGGGATGGTTCGCCGGCTGGACCCCGGCGCGCGCGCCGCGCTACGTGGTGGTGGTGTTCCTGGAGTCGGCCAGCGGGCACGACGCGGCGCTGCTCGCCGGCCGCGTGATTCGCGTCCTGAAATGAGGGCTTTCGTGATATGTGCAACGCTGGTCGCGCTGCTGTGCACGACCGGCGCTGCGCATGCCGAATCGGTGCGGGTGCGCGTCTTCAGCCTCCATCCGCCTCGCGTCGTCGAAGTGCGCTTCGTGGCGCCGGGGACGATCCGCATGGACGGCGCGCGACGCAAGGTTCCGGCCGGCGAGCGGATCCGCGTGGAGGCGGCCGCGCGCGCCGTAATCACTGTGGTTGCGCCGCGCTTCGAGATGCGCGCGGACGGCGGTCCGTGGAAGGGATTCGCGGGCGCCGCCACCATCCGCGCCCCGAGCGGCCTGTACCTGGTGGCCGAGATCCCGCTGGAGGAGTACGTGGCCGGCGTGGTCGATGCCGAGGCCCTGCCCGGTTGCCCGCCCGCGGCGCTGCACGCGCAAGCGGTGGCCGCGCGCTCCTTCGCGGTGGCCCTGGCCGCGCGCGACGGCGGTCCGCACGCGCGC
>VGFD01000206.1 GCA_016868975.1 Armatimonadota bacterium
GCCTGGGTGGCGGTGGTGGCCGGAGCCGCCTGGGTGGCGGTGGTGGCCGGCGGCGTGGACACGCTCGCGGGCGGTTGTTGGGACGAGCAGCCAGCGGCGAGGATAGACCCTCCCAGGAGCGTCATCGCGGCGGCCTGCTTCAAAGAATTGAGATAGTTCACTGCATTTCCTCCCAGAATGATGGCTGAGCGGGATTCGCCGGAAATGGGCCAGACCCTCTATTGATATCCCGCCGCCTGCAAGCGAAACAGGTGCGCGTATAATCCGTCCTGCGCCATCAGCTCCGCATGCGTCCCTCGCTCGACGATTCGCCCCTCTTGCAGCACGACAATTTGCTGCGCCATGCGGACGGTGGAGAAGCGGTGCGAGATGAGAATCGCCATCTGCCCCTCGGCCATCTCGCGGAAATATTCGAATATCTGCGCCTCGGCGCGCGCGTCGATGGCGGCGGTCGGCTCGTCGAGCACCAGCAGGTCGGCCGAGCTCCGCATGAACGCCCGGGAGAGCGCAATCTTCTGCCACTGGCCGCCAGACAATTCCTGGCCGTTCTTGAACCAGCGGCCCAATTGCGTGCGATACCCGTCGTTCAGACGTGCGATGAACTCGTCGGCCATCCCTCGGCTGGCCGCTTTCCGCCAGCACTGCTCATCCTCGAAGTGGGGCTCGTCGCCGGCCCCGATGTTTTCTCCCACCAGGAGTTGGTAGCGGGCAAAATCCTGGAAAATGACACCGATGCGCCGGCGCAGGGCGGCAAGATCCCAGTCCGCGAGATCGGTTCCGTCGAGCAATATGCGGCCGCTCTGCGGAGCGTACAGGCGGGACAACAACTTGATCAGCGTGGTCTTGCCGGAGCCGTTTTCCCCGACAAGCGCGAGCTTTTCCCCGGGGGCGAGGTGCAGCGACACGTTCTCCACGGCCGCCACGTCGCTGCCTGGATACCTGAACGTGACGCTCTCGAAGCGCACGCCGTCACCCGGTTTTTCACCCACGGTGACGGTGCCCGTCGACTGGCTCACCGGGTGATCGAGGAATTCGTACAGGTTGGAAACGTACAGATTGTCCTCGTACATGCCGCCGATGGCGGACAGGCTTGCCGCCACCGCGGACTGTCCCTGCTTGAACACCAGCAGGTACATGGTCATCTGGCCGATGGTAATGCGTCCCCGAATCGTCTCCAGCACGATCCACAGGTACGCGCCGTAGAACGCGGCGGTGCTGAGCAACCCGAGAAGCCATCCCCACAATCCGCGGCGCAGCGTGAGGTCGCGATCCTCACCAAAGAGGCGCTGGAAGATTTCCACGTAACGGCCGAGGAAGCGCTGACCGAGGCTGTACAGCATCACTTCCTTCGCGTAGTCTTCCCGAGCCAGCACGGTCTCCAGGTAGGCCTGCTGGCGCGTTTCCGGGGAGCGCCAGGTGAAAAGACGGAAGGCGTTTCTGGAAAATCGCGTTTCGGCGATAAATGCGGGCAACCCCGCCACGATCAGGATCAACGCGGCGAGAACCGAAAATCCGAAGAGCAAGGCCAGGTAGGTGACCAGCGAAATTGCGTTTTGCACCAGGCCGAAGGTACGCTGCGCCAGCATGAGCGGTCGCAGGGACGCATGGCGGCGCGCCTGGGTCAGCTTGTCGTAGAATTCCGAGTCCTCGAAATGGCGCAGGTCCAGAGTGAGCGCCTTATTGAGGATCAGGACGTTCACTCGATTTCCGAGCAGCGCCCGCAGCAGGGATTCGCAGATGCGGAGCCCTTGCTCGCACGCGGCGAGGAGAATGACGACGCCGGACTCGACGGCCACCCAGGTGAGCGCCTGCACCCGGTCCGCGTGCGCGTGAGTCTGGCTGGCCAGAAGAACGGAGTCGACGATGTGGCGGGCCACCAGGGCCGAGGCGCCGGGGAGCACACCCGCCAGGACCGTCAGCGCCCCAATGGTGACGGTGAGCCCGCGGCTCGTGCTCCACACCAGGCCGAAGGCGCGCCCCACGTACCCGAACACGCCGAGTAGCTGTCGCCAGTCGGTGGCGCGGTCGCCGTCCATGGGCCGCAGCGGAGGGGCCATGGTGTAGTTTTTCGCGTGCAATAGTTGCTATCCTGGCTGTTTCAGAGGCGGCCGGGGATCAGCACTCCGTGGCCATGAAGCCGCAGCCACACCGCGCCAGTTGCAACGAGCAGGCACACAATGAGCGTCAGCCAGTCGGCGGCGCGCATGCGAAAGTCGAGCAGGGACGTGCGGCGGCACTTTGCGCCGAACGCGCGGGATTCCATGGCCATGGCCATCAAGTCGACGCGCCGAAGCGACAGCACCAGCACCGGCACCATCAGTGGAATATAGGCCCGAATGCGGTGCAAGATCGAGCCTTCGTCGAGCTTGAGGCCGCGCGCCGTCTGCGCGGCAAACACGGTTTGCGCGGTGCGCGCCGTGCGCTCCATCAATCGAAATGCCGATACTATGGCGAATGAGACCGCGAACGGCATGCCGAGCCGGTTAAGCGCCCACGCCGTCTCTTCCACCGGCGACAGCGTAAGGTAAAGGAGTCCGATGAGCGTGAAAGCACACAGACGCAGGCCCATTCCGCTGCCAAACACGACGGCTTCGACCGTGAACGGGCCCCACAAAGGCGTTTGCCCTTTCACGAAAAATGACCACAGGACAAGGCTGCTCAGCATCAGGACTCCGATAAGGGGCAGCGCCGCGCGCAGGCGCGGTCCGCCGCCGGCCCGCCACAGCCAGAGTCCCGTGACGGCGGCAATGGGCAAGAGGTACGCGGGCGCCTGCATGACCAGAGGCGGTAGAAACAAGAGTGGAATTCCCAGCAGGCGGGTGCGCGGATCCAGTCTCATCGAAAATCCTCCGCCGTGAGAAACGGGAGTCTCAGCGCGTGCGCCAGTCGCACGACCGGCGGCGGGCGAAGACCGGCCCTTTCGAGCGTCTCCACTTCGTGCAGCACTTGCGACGTCGGTCCCTGGAGAAGCACGCGCCCGGCCTGCAGCACGACCACCTCGTCCGCATACTCGGCCACGATTTCCATGGCGTGCGTGATCATGAGGATGGTGTGTCCCCGATCGCACAATTGCACGAGCAGCGCCATCATTTTCTTGACCTGGGCGGCATCGAGCCCGGTGGTCGGCTCGTCGAATATCAAGATGGCCGGTCGCGCCGCCAGCACGGAGGCCACCGCCACGCACTGGCGCTCTCCGCGGGACATGGAGAACGGGTCGTCGTCCTCGCGGCCCTGCAACTCCACCGCGGCGAGCGACTCATTCACCCGGGCGCGCACCTCGTCGTCGGAGAGTTTTTGCTGCCGTGGGGAAAAGGCCACTTCATCGAAGACGGTTTCCGCGAAAATCTGATTGTCCGGGTTCTGGAAAATGAAGCCGACGTGGCGACCGATTTCCTCGCGGCGAAATTCCGAGACGGGACGGCCGTCAACGAAGATGGCGCCGGATGTCGGCTCCAGCAGCCGGATGAACTGCTGCGCCAGGGTGCTTTTGCCAGAGCCGTTGTGTCCGAGGAGTGCAACGATGTGGCCACGGGGGACTTGAATACTGACCTCCTCGAGCACCCGCCGTCCCGGGACGTATTCGAACGAAACGGACCGCGCCTCGAGCACCCAATCCGTGGATTGAAGGATTATTGCCGAAGGAATCCGTGAATCCACGGATTCCTTCGGGGGAAACTCCGCGGCGGCTTCGTCCACCTCGAGCGGTCGGGCGGACATTCCCAGGCGCTCAAAGAGATCGCACAGCGGGTGCGGCGGGAGATCCGCGCTCCGCAGCAAGTCGTTGTCGCGTAGAATCTCTTGCGGCGTCCCGTGCGCCAGCAGGCGGCCCTCGTGCAGCACGGCTACTCGGTGCGCGCGTTGGGCGAGCACCGGATCGTTTTCCACGAGCAGCACCGACGCGCCGTCGCGCACCAGGCCGAGCAGCACTTCCACGACTTCGGAGCGGCCGGCCGGATCGAGATCGGAGAGCGGCTCGTCGAGCACGATGGCGCGCGGATTGCCGGCCAGCACGGAGGCGATGACCACGCGCTGCTGCTGGCCGCCGGAGAGCCGCGTGGGATCTCGATCCGCGAAGTTTTCCATGTGTACCGCGCGCAGCGCTTCCGACACCCGCTCCGCGAGGAGGTCACGCGTGACGCCCAGGTTTTCCGGAAAAAACGCCACTTCGAGGGACACTTCGGTGCTGAACAATTGCGCTTCGAAATCCTGAAACACCAGCCCGACGGAGCGGGCCCGCTCGGCCACCGGCAGCGCCGTCACGTCGACGTCGTCAACAACGATGGCGCCACTCAGGCCCCCTTTCCGAAATTTCGGCACCAGCCCGTTCGCGGCCAGGCACAGGGTCGTCTTGCCCGCGCCGGCCGCGCCCATGAGCAGCGTCAATTCTCCGGGCGCGAGCGCGAGGCTGATGTTCTTGAGCGCTTCACGGCCGGTGTTTTTGTAGGCGAAACAGACGTCGCGAAATTCTAACGACAATGGCTAGAGCAGCAGCATCGCGATGATCATCAGGGTGAGAAAACCGGCCCCTCCGTTGCGGATCAGCGCGACGCCCTTGGCCGCCGCGGGATCGAGAAGCGTCACCTGGAGAAATCCCAGGGAGGTGAGATTGAGCACCAGGAATCCCCCGAGCGTGGCCGCCACGAGCACCATGGCCGGCGCCAGCGAAGGCCGCCGTTCCAACTCGAGAATGTCGCGGTAGGACAATTCCCAGCGCTTCACCCGCGGCTGAAGAATGGCCAGCAGCGGCGGGCCGAGCACCAGCGAGGCGATGCTGTTGTTGACGAAGATCACCAGCGAGAGAAAGGTAAACGGAACAAACCCCAGCAGGTCGACACCCCAGCCGGCCACCAGCGCGCACGCCGCGGAGCCGGACAGGCAGCACAGCATGTATCCTCCGATGCGGCGGCCGGCCGACGCGCCGCTTTCGTCGAGGCGCAGCGCCTCGCCCAGTTTGTAGGGCACGTACGCGTACATGAAATTCGCCAGGAATCCAAACAGCGAGCCGGGGCCAAACATCCCTCCGACGACGTCGGCAATGAGGTTGCCCAGTGCCGATCCCCAGCACGCCGCCGGGCCAAACAACATGCCGCACACCACGGGAATGGCCGCGGCGGGGCGCACCTCGGTGAGTTGCGGAATGATGACGAAGCCTTTGAACGGGATGAGCACGGCCGCGTAAAGGGCGGCGGTCAGGGCCATCAGCACGATCATCCGGGTGTTGGCCCACATGGTGAAGAGGTCGCGCATGGAGCCCACGCATTCGCGGGCGCGCGGGATCAGGCCTGCCGGAGGTCGATCATCCCGTCCACGCCAAGCGCGCGCAGGCGGCGGATTTCCGCGTCGATGTCCGGCGGGGAGAAGCTGCTCGGGTCGTTCCAGATGGCCACCTGGCCGTGCGGCTTCAGGCGCGCCACGGTGGCCGCGTCCACGAACTCGGCGCGGAGGGCGAACTGGAAGGGCCCGCCCACCTCGTCCGCGATCTCCGTGAAGCGGTCGAGGTGCTTGTCGGCGTAGGTGGTGCCGGGCGGTTGTTTCCCGGTGTACGCGCCGATGGAGATGGTGGCGTTGGGAAACGCCGCCCGGATGCGCTTGAGGTCGCCCAGGTCGGTGGTGAGATCCTGGAAAAGGCGGCCGTTGAGCAACTTGAAGCGCGACGGGCCGCCCGGACCTTGCTGAATGTCGGCGTTGAAGATCAGGCGCTGGTCATGGATGTTTCGCTTCTTCACTTCCGCGATGATCTTGGGGATTGCGGCTGCCTGCTTGATGTCGATCTTTAAGCCGCGTTCGGACGCGGCGCCAACCTCGAGCCACTCGCCGAGCGTCAGGCCGTCGCTTTCGAAGGTGTCGTGGGCGGCGACGGGCTCGCGCCAGCGATCCACGACGGGGAGGCGGCGGAAGAGGCCCTCCATGCGGAAATCCGCCTCCAGGAAGTTGAAGTCGCCCTGCAGTGCGGCCAGCATCTCGCCTGGCTTGTTGGAGTAGTGCGCGTTCTGGGCTTCCGCCAGGGGGCGGCCGGGGCGCCAGGCCTTTCCCGCGTTGGAAGGATCGGTGGCCTCGTCCATGAGGCGCTGGCGGGACGCGGCATCCAGTTTCGGGTGGAAGAACACGTGGTGGAGGCCTCGCAGAAATCCCCCGACGCCCAGGGCGGGGGATGCGGTGCTCAGGGCGAGGGCTCCAACCGAGAGAGGCTGACTCGCTGCGTGAGGCTCCTGGCGCCGTATCTCAACCCGGTCGACCGGCTCGGCGGTCGATGCGGAAGGCGCGGCGAGGCGCGGCGGAGCGATGCTTCCTCGCATCGTGTCCCGAATCTCCATGGCATCGAGTATAGCACGCGTCGGAACGGCGGAGCAACGAGGCGTCCGATCGTTTACATCCCGGATCTGGCGGACTGACGGCAGGTCGAGTAGGATGGCGCACAGTCATGATGCCGGATCAATCTCTGCGGGCAGGAACAGAGTGCGATTCAACTTGCGCAGATGGAGCAGAACTTCAATGGACGCTATGGGGCGCATTGGTCTCATTATTCAGTCGCCGCGGCAAGAGACGCTGCAACAGGCGCGCGAGCTGCTGCTCGGCCACAGCCAGGCCAACCAGATCACCGCGGAGCTTCCCCTGATCGACGGGTTTGCCGTCGAGGTGGATCCCGGCACCCTCGTGCTTCTTCCGAAACTGGGCACGCTGGAGGGCGAGCTTCACGTCGCGCCCGACATGGCAGTCAGCCTCGGGCCGGAAACCGAGAGCGGCCCGAGGCCCACGCTGGACGATGGGCGCCGCACCCTCAACGTCGAGCGCGTCTGGGAGCAGGGCTATCGGGGCCGCGGGGTGGGCATCGCCGTCGTGGACACCGGCATCGCGCCGCACCCGGATCTGGCGAGCCGCATCGTGGCCTTCAAAGATTACATCAACGAGCGGACCCAGACCTATGATGATCACGGCCACGGCACGCACGTGGCGGGGATTGCCGCCGGCAGCGGCGAGAAATCCAGCGGACGCTACCAGGGAATCGCGCCGGAAGCCAATCTCATCAGCATCAAGGTGCTCAGCGACAAGGGCAAGGGAAAATCCAGCCAGATTATCGAGGGCATCCAGTGGGCCGTCGATAATAAACAGACTTACAACATCCGCGCGATGAACATTTCCATCGGCGGGACCGCGTGGATTGGCGACGGCTGGGACCCCATGGCCCGCGCCGCCGGCCGCGCAATGGAACGGGGGATTTTTGTGGCGGTGGCCGCCGGAAATTCCGGCCCGGATGCGAAGACCATCGAGACGCCGGGCATCTCCGAGGCGGTCTGCACGGTAGCCAATCTGCACGGGCACTTCACGCCGGACCGCGGCGACGACACCATCAGTGAGTCCTCCAGCCGCGGCCCCACGAAATTCAGCGGGAACGCGAAGCCGGACGTGGCCGCGCCCGGCACCTGGATCACTTCGTGTGATCGCTGGGAAGGCTACACGTCGATGTCGGGCACCTCAATGGCGTCTCCGATGGTGGCCGGCACCGCGGCGCTGCTCATCCAGGCGAAGCCGTCGCTGAATGGGCCCGAGGTGAAGCGCATCCTCATGGACGGCGCGGCGCCTCTGCCGGATGTGCCGTCGACGGCGCAGGGCTGGGGGATGATCGATCCGCCGGTCGCGCTGGCCATCGCGAAAGCGCAGGACGCCTGAGACTCTCGACCTTTGTTTGCCTGGACTCCGGCGGGTTAACCACGCACTGCGCGGTAATATTACCACGCGGTGCGCGGTTAACCGTTAAAACGTGTTGATGCGCCGAGGAGCGTCCGTCGTATCGAGGCGCCCGGCCAGTTGAACGATTCCCATCCATCGCGGATTGTGCTATGGTAAGCAAGTTCAAAGGGGGCCTGACTCATGGAACGCATTCATCCCGATTCCCGAACCATTATTGAGCGGCTTGACACCAAAGGCAGAGTCCACAGGTCGGGCGGCGGTGCTGCGCGCGCCGAGCAGAAGCAAGCCTCGCGGACCGCCGCGCGCTCTGACACGGCAAGCATCCGCGGGCGGGAAATGCGCTCCCGGGGAACTACCCAGGCCGCCACCGAGCCCACGAGCGTGCCGGCGGAGCGCCGTCCGGTGACGTATTCCCTGAACGATCGGACCGATACTGCTTCGAACATCACCAGCACGACCGGCGGCCCCGCCTCCTCCAGCATCGTGGGTGCCCTCACGGAGATCAACAACGGGGCCGGGCAGACCCTGGTCAACACGACGCTCCAGCAGACCTCGGCCACCCGCGCGGCCAACGACGGCACCAACCTCATCTCGTTTGTCCAGGGGAATTACCGGTTCAACAAGAATACCATCGCGGTAAACATCAGCTTCACGCAGGGCACCAGCACCGTTGACTCGGACACCCTGTTCAATCCCCGCATGGCGTTTTCCACGGACGACAGCGGCGCCGTGGAGCAAAAAACTTTCGACGTCCAGGGAATTGCGACGCATGAGTTGATGCACAGTGTGGGGGTTCCGCACATCACCACGAACACCCAGGCCACCATGTACCCCTCGGCATCGCGCACCGACGACGTGCGGCTCCGAACCCTGGAGCCGGAGGACCGGGCAGCGTTGCAGACGCTCTACCCCGTGCCGCCTCCTCCGCCGCCCACCATCTAGTCAGAACAGTGTAGTCAGAACAGTGTAGTCAGAACAGTGTAGTCAGAACAGTGGCGGCGCAAGAACCGAAGGAAGCCCAGGGGGACTGCACGTGATTGAAGTTGTGGGCCCATCGAACGCCCG
>VGFD01000207.1 GCA_016868975.1 Armatimonadota bacterium
CCAGCATCCAGGCGGAAGCCAGCGTGATGGACGTGAACCGGCAGGCGTGGAACGCCTCCACCGGACTGCTGGTGCATCCGGCGGACGTGTACGTCGGGCTGCGCAGCGCGCGCACCTTCGTGGAAGCCGGCAAGCCGCTCAAGCTCGACGCCATTCTCACCACCGTCGAAGGCAAGGCCCTCGCGGGACAGTCGATTACCCTTGAGGCCACCCGCCACGACTTAGATTTCGAGAACGGCGAATACGTGCAGAAAACCGTGCCTGTCGCGCAGACCACCTTGCAGTCGGCGGCCGAGCCGGTGGGGTGGACCATCGACACGAAGGAAGGCGGCACCTATCAGGTGCGCGCCACCGTCACCGATGCGAAGGGGCGCAAGAACCAGTCGCAGATGACCCTCTGGGTGTCCGGCGGGAAGCGCCCGCCGGCCCGCGGCGTCGAGCAGGAAAAAGTCACCTTGATTCCCGACAAGAAATCGTACCAGCCGGGCGAGGTCGCGGAAATTCTCGTGCAGGCGCCCTTCAGCCCCGCCGACGGTCTGCTCACGCTGCGCCGCTCCGGGATTTTGGAGACGCGCGCCTTCAAGGTGGAAGGCACCTCGGCCACGCTGAAAGTCCCCATTGAAGAAGCCTACCTGCCCAATCTGTACGTGCAGGTGGATCTCGTGGGCGCGGCGCCGCGCGCCACCGACGACGGCGACAAGAAGGCCAGTTTGCCGAATCGGCCGGCCTACGCCACGGGACAGATCAACCTGGATATTCCGCCCAACGCGCGGGTCTTGAAACTGAAAGCCACGCCGAAAGACGACGCGCTCGCGCCGGGCAGCGAGACCTCCGTCGACCTCGTCCTCCACGACGCGGCCGGAAAACCCGTCCAGGGCGGCGAGGTGGCCGTCGTGGTGGTCGATGAGTCGGTGCTCGCGCTCACCAGTTATCGGGTGGGCGATCCGCTGTACACTTTCTACGCGGATCGGCCGGAGGGAGCCAGCGATTATCACCAGCGGGCCAGCGTGCAACTGATCAATCCCGAGGATTTACTGCGCCAGCAAGAGCAGCATACAGCCAATGGACGCAAGGCGATGGCCCCGAAGCCGGCCGGCGCCATGCCGCCGCCCGCGCCCATGGCGGAGGCCTCGGCCGGCGCCCGCAACGGCGACGACGAGGGCGGCGGCGCGCCCATCAAGGTGCGCAGCAATCTCGATCCCCTGGCGGTCTTCGCCCCCGACGTCCCCACCGACGCCAGCGGGCACGCCACCGTGCGCATCAAGATGCCGGACAACCTGACCCGCTACCGCGTCATGGCGGTGGCCGTGGCCGGCGGCCGGCAGTTCGGCGCCGACGAGGCCACCATCACGGCGCGGCTGCCGCTGATGGTCCGCCCCAGCGCGCCGCGCTTCCTGAATTTCGGCGACCGCTTCAAATTGCCGGTCGTGCTGCAAAATCAAACGAAGCAGCCCATGCACGTGATGGTGGCGACGCGCGCCGCGAACATCTCGCTATACGATTCATCAGGAAAGGCCGCGAGTGCGGTCGGCTTCGGCGTGACCATCCCCGCTGAGGATCGCGTGGAAGTGCTCTTCCCGGCCGCCGCGCAGGAGGCCGGCACGGCACGCTTCCAGGTAGGCGCCAGCGGGCCGGGCGCCGCGGACGCCGCCGAGTTTACCCTCCCCGTTTGGACGCCGGCCACCACCGAAGCCTTTGCCACCTACGGCCAGATCGACGAAGGCGCCATCATGCAGCCGGTCCGGCCGCCCGGCGAAGTGTGGCCGCAGTTCGGCGGCCTGGAAGTGACCACCAGCGCCACCGCGCTCCAGGAATTGACCGACGCGATGATTTACCTGCAGGCGTATCCCTTTGAGTGCGCCGAGCAATTGTCCTCGCGCATCGTTTCCGTGGCGGCGCTCAAAGACGTCCTCACCGCGTTCAAGGCCCAAGGCCTTCCCACCGCTCAGGAAATGATCGCCGTGATGAAGCGCGACATCACCCGGCTTGCGGCGATGCAGAATCCGGACGGCGGATTCGGCTTCTGGAAGCGCGGCGAGTCGTCGTGGCCCTACGTGAGCGTCCACGTGGCGCACGCCCTGGTGCGCGCGAAGGCGAAAGGCTTCGAGGTGCCGCAGGCCACGCTGGAGCGCTCGAAAGCGTACCTGCGCGCCGTCGAGCAGCACATCCCGCGCTGGTACGGCCACGAGGCGCGCCGCGCGATCATCGCGTACGCGCTCAACGTGCGCCACCGCATGGGCGACAACGACGGAGCGCGCGCCCGCAAACTGATCGCCGACGGCGGCAAGGAAAAATTGAGCATGGAAGCGGTGGGCTGGCTGCTCCCCGTGCTGCACGCCGATCCGGCCTCCAAGACCGAGCTTGCCCTCGTGCTTGCCATGGTGAACAACCGCGTGACCGAGACCGCCGCGGCGGCGAATTTCGTCAGCGGCTACCAGGACGGGAATTACCTGCTGCTCTGGTCGAGCCATCGAGTGGACTCCATCATGCTCGACAGCCTCATCGAGGTGCAGCCGAAATCCGACCTGATTCCCAAGGTGGTGCGCGGCCTGCTCGCGCATCGCGTGAAGGGCCGCTGGAGCAACACCCAGGAAAATGCCTTCGTGCTGCTGGCGCTGGATCGGTATTTCAACACCTACGAAAAGGTCACCCCGAATTTCGTGGCCCGGGTGTGGCTCGGCGAGCGGTTCGCCGGCGAGCATCCCTTCAAGGGACGCACCGTCGACGAGGCGCGCATCGACGTGCCCATGGGGTGGCTCGTCGAGCATCCCGGCAAACCCGATCTCGTCCTTGCAAAGGACGGCCCGGGCCGGCTGTATTACCGCATCGGCATGCAGTACGCGCCAAAGGATCTCGACCCGCCGCCGGCCGACCACGGCTTCACCGTGCTGCGCACCTACGAGGGCGTGGACGACGCGAAGGACGCGCGCAAGGACGAGAACGGCACGTGGCACTTCAAGGCCGGCGCGAAAGTCCGGGTGCGCGTCACCATGGTGGCGCCCTCCCGCCGCTACCACGTGGCGCTGGTGGATCCGCTTCCCGCGGGCCTGGAGGCGATGAACCCCGCCCTGGCGGTGACCGGCTCCATCCCCCAAGATCCGAATCAGCGCGCCAGCGGCCGCTGGTGGTGGTGGTACGGCACCTGGTACGAGCACCAGAACCTGCGCGACGAGCGGGCCGAGGCCTTCGCGTCGCTCCTCTGGGACGGCGTGCACGAGTACACCTACCTGACCCGCGCCACCACCCCGGGGACGTTCGTGGCGCCGCCCGCGAAGGCGGAAGAGATGTACCATCCGGAGACGTTCGGGCGCAGCGCAGGAGACAGGGTGATCGTGGAGTAGATCGTGGAGTACGTTCCAAATTCAGCAGGGAGCCTGTGGAATGCGCAGCGCTTTGACGATGCTGTTCGCCGCGGCCGTGATCTCGGGTGCCATGGCCGCCACCACGCCGTTCTACAAGACCATCAACCGGGACAATCCCGGCCAGCGTGTCAAGATCACGAATTTCCTCGCGCCGGGGAAAACCAGCGTGTTTGCCTTCGTCAGCGACTATTGCTCGGACTGCACGCGGCTCAAGCCGATGCTCAAGCAACTGACCCAGCAGCGCAGCGACGTGGTCGTGCTCAAGGTCAACGTCAACCGGCCGGGCGTCCGCGTCATCGACTATAACTCACCGGTGGCCCTGCAATACGGCGCCCGCGATCTCCCTTACTTCATCATCTACAACCGCGACGGCGCGCTGGTTTCACAGGGCGACGCGGCCTATCAGACGGTGATGAACATGCTGCACATGGCCGGGATACAATAGACCGGGCGACAGGCTCAGCGCCGCATGAACTCCAGGTGCAAGAAATCGTCCCAGGGGGCGTCGCGTTTCTCGGCTTCCTGATCGATGCGGATGCTCCGCTCGCCGGGCACCGCCAGGAACAGGCCGGGGCGCTTCGCGTGGTAGCCGGCATAGGTGCGCACTGGATCAGTGATCCCCAGGCAGTCCGCGAGGTCGAGCAGCACGTCCTCGGCCCACTGCGGGGGGTCGGCCGGACCGCGCTCGTCTTTTGAATAATCACGCAGGATGCGCTTCAGCTCGGCCAGCGTCACGCCGGGAACACAAAAGGGGATCAGTGCCTGCGGACTTCCCTTCCAGGCGCGGCGGGCGCGGCGCGTGGGGCCTTCCTCGGAATACCAGGCCGGCCACGAGCAATATCGGTCCACGAGCTTACCGCCGTGGTACAGGTAATAGTAGAACGCGTCGCTGTCGTGCACCACGAAAACCAGGGCCGGGCAGCGCAGCGTGGTGCTGAGCGCGGCCGCCACCGAGGTGATGCGGCGGGCGCTCTGCTCGTCAAAGACCTGATCGACAACGGTGATCCAGTGCTCCTCCGGCGCCGAGATGAGCACTCTTCGAAAAATGGCCTCGTCATGGGTCTCGCTGTAATGGGGCAGGCTTCCGGGCGCGCGCGGACGATATCCCCGGCGCTTGAGCAGGCTGGTGTAGGCCCGCACCACCGGCTCGCGCTCCGGATACAGCAGGTGAACGGTGTTGCTTGAGATGCGCATGCGCCTGGTGTATGCCCTTCGACACGGCACGCAAACTTCTTGTTTTCCAGGAGCGCTCCGAGGGACCCTGAATCGGTCCTTTACAAGGGCTCCGCCCCGTGATAGAATACCGGCGACTTTTTCGGTCCGGCACTCGCCGGTCCGACTCGGAGGAGCGCATCATGGACGGCATCCGCGGCAGCATGGACCAGAGCCTGAACCCCATGTCCAGCAAGTTCCATTCCACGGCGATTCAGAACATGCAGACCAACATCGCCAGCGTGAAGGACAACAAGGACCTGAAAGACGACGGGGCCGACGAGCCGGGCGACAAGCTGTCCATCGCCTTCTTCGAGAAGCGCGAAGTCCACGAGGGCCGCGCCGCCGAGTCCGCCCGCAACTCCGGCGAGTTGGCCGAGATGTTCGACGACATGCAAACCGACGACGAGGAAAAGGTTGAAGGCGGGCGCCGTCGCATGGAGGCCGAGCGGGACGCCGAAATCCACGGCGAGCTGGGCATGGCCGCCCATCAGACGGTCAATGGGTCCGCGCCTGGCGCGGCCACCGACGGCCAGGACATCGGCATCAGCGAAGCGCAGCTCGACTCCGAGCAGATCCAGCGCCTGCGGGCCGACGTCCCCGACGAGATCTACTCGGCCGCCACCCAGTTCGTCCAGGGGCAGATGATCAACGACACCAGGCCGGCCAACTCGCTGACCCGGCTCAAGTCGATTCCCGAGCCGGGCGTCATCGAGACCACGCCGGAGGACTTCCACGGGATGCTCGACATCCACGACACCCACAACCAGCCGCTCCCCATGGAGATGGAGGAAGTCCCCGCCTGAGTGAGTCCCCGCCCCCAATCGGCTTGATCGTGCCGCGCGACACGCCCGGGTGGGTCAGTTGATGTCTGTGTAAGGCGAAGCTGCTTGTGTCGCGCGCCACTAAGGGCCCGCGGTTTCCGGCGAGACGCTCGGCGCGGACGCGTCGGGCGGTTTTGTTTCCGTCACCACCGTGAGCTCGCGAACCTGCGCTTCCTTGTAGAGTCGCAGGCCGTGCTCCACCAGCACCTGCACGATGCGGCACAGCGGGACGGCGACGATGAGGCCCACGATGCCGTACAGCTCGGCGCCCACCAGGAGGGAGAGGAGAACCACCAGGGGCCGCATTTCCATCGCGTGCCCCATCACCCAGGGGATGACGACGTGCCCCTCGAGCTGGTTGATCACCACGAAAAACAGGATAAGCAGCGCGCCCATCACCCAGCCGCCCTTCAGGAAACCGAGGATGACTGCCGGCACGGCGCCGGCCACCGCGCCGAAATAGGGAATCACTTCCAGAATGCCGGCAAAGGTCCCGATGGTCAGCGCGTAGGGTATCTGGAAAATCAACAGCACCAGCGTGACCGACACCGCCACGAAACCGATCACCACGATCTGGCCGCGCAGGTACGCGCGAATCACGTCGAGCACTTCGCCCACCACCACGACCGCGTCACTGCGCGCGCGGATGGGGACCAGCGAGAGCAGGAAGTCGCGTATCAAGCGCTTGTCCATGGCAATGTAGATGGACAGCACCAGGATGATCATCCCTTTGGCCATCCAGCCCAGCACCCCGGCCAGCGCCCCAAAGAAGGTCGCCATCGCCTCGTTGCCGACCTCCGAGAGGGTCCCCTGCAATTTCACCAACTGCTCGCGGACCGGCTCCGGCAGCCGGTGAAAATAATCGCTCGCCTGCCCGAACACGGCGGTCATGTGCGCGCTGAACTCGCCAGAGCGAATGGCCGCGTCCATGTGGCGGAGCTGGTGGATGATCTCTGGAATGATCAGGACCAGCGCAACCGTCAGGACCGCGACCAGCCCGAGATAGGTGACCGCGATGGCGGCCAGGCGCGGCATGTGCCGCGCGATACGGGTGATGAGCGGATCGAGAATGAACGCGATGAGGCCGCCCACCGTCACCATGATCAGGACTTCGCTGAGGTGCTGCGCCATCCAGCGCATGGCCAGGACAACGACAACCAGAATAACGGTGCGCCAGAACCAGCTCCAGAATTTCGGGCTGCTCACAAAAATTATTCCGCGCCCTCGTCTTCGTCGTCGTCTTCGTCCTCGTTGTCGGCGCTGGGGGGAGCCTCCGGCGCCGCGGTGAGCACCTCCTCCGGGCGTCGCCTGGGCAGGCGCACGGTAAACGTGGTCCCTTGCCCAATCGTGCTCTCCAAGTCGATAAGCCCGCCAAATGCGCCGGTCACGAGTCCATACACGATGCTGAGGCCCAGGCCGGTGCCCTTTCCCTGCCACTTGGTGGTGAACATCTCGTGGAACAGGCGCCGCTTGTTCTCCTCGGTGATCCCGCAACCGCGGTCCATCACGTCCAACGCCACGTCGCTCCCCTTGACGTACAATTTCACGGTGATGGTGCCGGATTTTCCCTCGTACGCGTCGATGGCGTTGTTGATGAGGTTGGTGAAAATCTGACTGAATTTTCCAGCGTCGCCGAACAGGTTGAAGTCCGAGCCGCGGTCCGCGTCAATCTCCAGTTCGACGTTGCTCTTCTTGAGCTCGTGCTGGAGCAGGATGGAAATGTCCTCGAGGCTGGCGATGGGATTGAAGTGGCGCAATTCCACGTTGGCCAGATCGCGGGTTTGCGCCTTCACGCCGCGCACGAAGCGGGCCGCCTTCTGGATGGCCGAGGAGGCCACGTTCAACGACTGCTCCATTTCCCCCAAAATTTCCCTGTAATCCTCCGCGGTGACCTCCGGCGCGTCCACCGACGCCTTCATCTCGTTGAGCAACTCGCTGAGCGTGTTCAGCGAGTTCAGAACGGCGCCGATCGGCGTGTTGATCTCGTGCGCGATGCCGGCCGTCAATTGTCCCAGGAAGGCCATCTTTTCCGAGGAAACCAGGGTTTCCTTGCTTTCTTGCAGTTCCCGATACGCGGAAAATAGTTCTCGGGTGCGCTCGCTCACCTCGCGCTCCAGGTTGCGCGAGTAATCCTCGATGCGGCGGTACAGGCGCGAATTCACGATGGCGATTCCCATCTGGTTGGCAAGCAGCACGAAATACTTAAAATCCTGCTGAGTGATGGCCGGTTCCTTGTTCAAGCGGCCGGCCACGATGCCGCCAATCAGTTCCTGGCGGGAAAAGACCGGCGCCACGGCCACTGAAAACAGGCCGGCCCGCTCCAGAAGGGCGCGATCCTGCGGCGGCAGCTCCTCGTCATCGAGCGTCGACAGGCGCGGCTGATCGGTTTCCGCGGCCTGCTGCATGAGCCACGCCGCGAAGCCGGGCGCGACCGCGTCCTTGTGACGCACGTCAAAACCCTGCCAGGTACGGCAGGCCAGCGCGTCCACGCCTTCCACGTGCAGATACAGCAGCACGCGGTCAAAATTCATCTCCTTTACCAGCGAGGTGGACACCACACGGAGCATCTGCTCGAGATTGAAGGTCGCGTTGATGAGGTTGCCCAGCTTCTGCATGACGTAGAGGCGCTCGAGCTCGGCGTTGAGGCGCTCCTCTGTCCGGGAGCGCACCATGTCGCTTTGCAGGATGCGCCGGGTGAGGGCGTCCATCTCCTCAATGGCGGTGGGATCTGGGCCCTGGCGAGCCCCGGTGGGGGGGCCAGGGGGCGCCGAAGGCGACTCCCCCTGGGTCAGACCATCATTGGGCGTTTGTACGATGCCGTCCCCCAAATTATCCGTCCCCCACTGCGAGCACCACCACCGAATCGGTGCGGTAACGGCTTGGCGCCACCTGCGGCGCGCCGCCGTTTGACGGTTGGATGCTGGCCCGCCAGGGAGACAGCTCGCCGTGCGAATAATAACCGATCACCGGCACGTTCTCGCCGAATACTTCACGGATCGCCTGCATCTCGCGCCGCGCGTCGCGTCCCAGAACTTTTTCCCGAGAGAAACAGGAGAATACCATGGCGGCCCGCGAGGGGGCGCCCTGCAACGCGTTCACCGCCTCCTGCGCCGCGGCCCGCGCCGACTCCACGATGCTGTCCTTGGTGCCCAGCATCAGGCGCACTTCCGTCCCCTGCTCGACGTCACCGCCAAATACCAGATGGCCCTCCGGCGTGACGCGCAGCGGAAATCGCACCAGGGGCTCGTCCTCGCCTTCCACCGCGAAACCAACCGGATACACGCAGGTGGCGCGCGCGAGATTCGAATTGTCCAGCTCGTCGGCG
>VGFD01000208.1 GCA_016868975.1 Armatimonadota bacterium
CATCGAAGCGCCGGCGCCCACGCCGCGCACCCACAATCCGGCGGTGCACTCGGTGCTGGAGCGCGTCGTGCTCACCTGCATGCGCAAGGACCCCGCGGACCGATACCAGAACGTGCGCCAGATCCGCGAGGAGTTGGAAGCTTATCGAAACGCCTGTCAGATTTCCGCGGATTATTTCTGGGGCTCCGGCGGGATTATTTCCGGGCTGGATCTGGCCGCGTCACAGCGCCCACCGGGCCGCGAGACGGAGATTCCCGAAGAGCCGGACATCCAGGTTCGCGGCGCGCGCATGCCGGCCCGCGGGGATTTTGGCAGGCCGCCCGAGCCGGCCCGCCCGGATCCGTTCCCCGGCCCGGAGATGCGCAACTGGCGCGAGTCCGACGAGGCGCTGCCGGACGGCAACTCGCCCTCGATGGGCGGTTCCCCGCCGGTGACTCCGCAGCGGCCGCTGGAAATTCCCCCGCTGGCCAGTCCGATGACCCCGGGGATGCCCCCGGAGATTGCCAGCAAACTCGGTCCGCCGCGCGCCACGCCAGCGTTTGGCCAGGGGTCGGCAGAGCCTCCCAACCCCAGGTTGATACCCCAGTTGAACGTCTCTGGCCCGACTCAGACGCCGCCCGCCCAGATCAAGCCGGTGATCGGCGCCGGCCACGATCTCGCGGGCCCGCACGAGACGGTGTCCGATGCCGCCGCGAAGCGGCCGGACAGCGGTCTGACCATGCGCAGCGCTACCCCGCCGCCGCCCGCGGAGACGGCCCGCCGCGTGCCGTCGGCCGGCGTCAATCCCATCGCCTCGCAGGAGTGGATGAAGGAGGCGAAGGACGGCCCGGATCCGTGGGGCAAGTATCAAAACGTCCTCTCCCGCCTGCGGCGGGACGAGGACGTGGTGGGCGGCCAGGAAGCGCAAGAGATCCCTTCGGCCCTCTGCAAGGCCTGCGGCCAGGAAAATCCCGCCGACCGAAAATATTGCCACGAGTGCGGGAGCCTGCTGGCGCCCTCGGTGTTTCAGGTGGCCCGCGAGGCGGCGGCCCACAACGACATGGGCGTGCGCCACCTGCGCGAGGGCCGCTTCAACGACGCGGTCTACGAATTTCAGCAGGCGCTTCTCCTGGATTCTCAGCTTGGCGAGGCGCACAAGAATCTGGGCCGGGTGTGGGCCCAGCTCGGCGAGACGGTAAAGGCCGAGGAAGAGCTGCGGCTGGCGGCCAGCCTGTCTCCGGAAGATCCCGAGCCGTTTACCGAGCTGGCCCAGCTTTACCGCCAGCTCGGCCGCAAGGGCGAGGCCATGCAGGCGCTGGGCGACGCGCTGCGCATGCGGCCAGAGGACACCGCGGTCCGCTGCCAGCTTGCCTTCATGATTTTGCACGGCGGCAACATGGTGCGGGCCGTCGAGGAATATCGCACGGTGCTCGCCTACGACGTGGAAAATCTCGAGGCGCACCTCCAGCTGGGAATTATTTACGGATCCCAGGGAATGACCGCGGAGGCGGTCGCCGAGTTCGAGTGGGTGGTGCGGCTGGATCCGCAAAATCAGCGCGCGTGGCAGTGGCTCGGGCAGCTCAACACGCGGCGCGGGCGGTTCAGCGACGCGGAGCGGGCCTACCAGAGCGCGCTCAACATCAATCCCGCGGACGGCGACGTGCACGCCGAGCTGGGCAGCCTGTACGAGATCCAGCGGCGCGACGACGCGGCGGTCAAGCAATTGCGGCAGGCCATCACCCTGGATCCGGGCCACCTGGAGGCGCACTCGCGGCTGGCCGCCCTCTACCTGAAATACAACCAGCCGGCCAAGGCGATTCTGCAGTTGCAGGAGGTGCTGGCCTATCATCCGCAGGACGCGACGCTCCATCAGCAGCTTGGCGAGCTGTACATGGCGCAAAACCAGCTCGAGCGCGCGCTGCACCATTTCGAGCAGACGGTGGCGCTCGATCCGACCAGCGCCGAGATGCACAACCGCCTCGGGCAGCTTTACCTGAAAAAAGATTACACGGCGCTCTCTATCCAGGAATATCAAAACGCGCTGGCGCTCGATCCGTATAACCCGGGATTTCACGAAGATCTGGGCATGGCGTACTACCTGGGCGGGCAGCGCGACCTCGCCATCAACGAGCTGAAGAAGGCGGCGATTCTCAATTCACGCAACGTGGAATATCCCAAGGCGCTGGGCATCATTTGCGAGGCCGAGGGACGCCTTGAAGAAGCGGTGCAGTATTTAAAGCGCACGCTGGAGCTGGCACCGCGCGACGCCGACGCGCACGGCCTGCTGGGCCGCATCTACTGCCAGCAGAAAATGTTCAACCTGGCGGTGCTCGAGTTCCAGAAAGCGCTCGAGTACAATCCGGAAAACCAGCTCATGTACATCTACCAGGCGCAGGCCTACCGGGAATTGGGCAAGCTGGACGTGGCCATCAGCTACTTCAAGCAGGCCATCTCGCTGATGGGTGGGCGCGGAGAATCGCCCGAGGCGCGCCGCGCGCTGGCCCGCTCGTATCAGGACCTGGCGCGCACCTACTTGGAGGGCGGCGACCTGCGGGCCGCCTACGAAGCGCTGGAATCGGCCAACACCCTGGCGCCCGACGACGCTCGCGGCAAGCACTACATGGCGCTGGTGCTCAAGGCCCAGGGAGAGCTGAAGCGGGCCCTGGAGTTCATGGCCGACGCGCTCAAGCGCGAGCCGCAAAACGTGGATATTCTCGCCGACCTGGCCAGCCTGTACGAGGTCCGCGGCGAGCGTGACATGGCGATGAAGGTGCTGCAGAAGGCGCTCAAGCTCAATCCCAACCGCGCCCACCTCTATGAATTGATGGCCGAGATTCTTTCCTCGCAAGGGCTTACCGACGAGGCGCTGGCCCAGGTGCGCCAGGCGATGGCGCTGGACACCAGGCGCAGCGACCACTACCGCTGGGTGACCGGGAATTATTTGATGCTGCAGGGAAAATGGCAGAAGGCGGCCGGCGAATATCAGCACGCGCAGTCGGTGAATCCCTGGAACTGGAAATACTACCAGGGGCTGGCCCGGGCGTTCGAGGAGATGGGCCGCTATGACGAGGCGGCCGCGGAGATCGAGAAGGCGCTCAGCTTGAGAATCTCAGAGAAGGAAGCCCGCTCTCTGCACGACGACCTGGAGCGACTGACTTCGATCAGGCGGTAGTTACTTCTCCACCATCTGGCTGGTCTGGAACTGGGGAAATCCCTCGCGCACTCCGGATGAGGGGAGAACCTTGAAGTGGACCCCCGGGCAGTAGATAGTGAAGTGCGCCGTGTTGTTGTCCACAGAGTAGCAGTTGGAGTAGGTCGCGTCGTTGCTGGGGCAGGAGGGGATGTAGGCGAGATAGGCACGCTGGCTGTTGCCGGACTGGGTAAGAAGTGTCAGGTCGTCCGGATATAGCTGGGAATTTTCATTCGCGTACATGCGAATTGCCTGCGACATGTTCCGCAGGTTGGACATGCACGCTGACAGTTCGGCCGAAAACCGCGCCTTGGCGAAATACGGAATCAGAATGGCGGCGAGCAGGCCGATGACAACCATCACGGTGAGCAGCTCGACAAGCGTAAAGCCACGCTTCTTACGGCGAATCATTTCTATCCCCCTGAGGTCTTTGAAAAGGCGCCACGACTGACATCTCGAAGATACTCCGCCCGTGAATTCTTCTCCTCCCCTCAGCGGCGCCGCGGTGTACGCGGATGTGATTGTGGCGCGCCCGGCGCGTGGGCTGGACCGCCCGTTCACCTACCGGGTGCCGCCCGCCCTGCAGCCGCACGTCGTGGCGGGCGCGGTGGTGGAGGTTCCGTTCCGCGGCGGCTCGCTGGTCGGCTACGTGATCGACCTGCACGCGGACGCTCCGTCGAGCCTCGCCGAGGACGCCATCCGCGACGTCCTCCAGGTACGCTCGCCGCGCGAGTTCTGGGGCGAGGACCTGCTCGGGGCGGCCGGCTGGATGCAGTACTACTACGGCTGCCTCATGGTGGAGGCGCTCAACGCGATCATCCCCGAGCCGGTGCGGGCCGGCCTGTGGCGCAAGCGTCCGGCCCGCGGCGCGCCCGCACGCACGCGCGTGGTGGCGCTCACCGACAACGGCCCGGACCCCGAGCCGCTGCTGCGCGCGCTCGACGGTGACGGCCCGCAGGCGCGCCGCGTGCTGGACGCCCTGCGGCGCCACGGCCATCTCCCGGCGAGCGAGTTGCTTAACCTGGCCCACGCGCGCACCGAGACGATCCACCACCTGCGCGACGCGGGGCTGGTGAAGTATCGCATGGTGGCGCCGGACCAGCTTTCCGCCTGGCACGATCCGCTGAAGGGGACGTCCGCGCTGGGCTCGACCGAGCGACCCGACCTCACGCCGGCCCAGCGGGAGGCGGTGGACCGCATCCTCGCCCTGCGCGCCCAGGGCAAGGCGGCCGCGGTGCTGCTGCACGGCGTCACGGGAAGCGGGAAGACCGAGGTTTACCTGCGGGTGCTCGAAGCGGTGACCGAGGCGGGCGGCACGGCGGTGGTGCTGGTCCCCGAGATCTCGCTGACCCCGCAGGCGGTGCACCGCTACCGCACGCGGCTTGGGGAGAAGGTGGCGGTGCTCCACTCCGGGCTCACCGACGCCGAGCGCCACGAGCAGTGGTGGTCCTTGCGGCGCGGGGGGATGGCGGTGGCGCTGGGCGCGCGCTCGTGCGTGTTCGCGCCGTTTGATCGGCCTTCGGTGCTGGTGGTGGACGAGGAGCACGACTCGTCCTACAAGCAGGACTCCAGCCCGCGCTACCACGCGCGCCAGGTGGCCATCCGCCGGGCCCTGCAGGGGAACGGCGTGGTGGTGCTGGGCAGTGCCACGCCGTCGCTGGAATCCTATCACTGGGCGAGGGAAGGCCGATACCACCTGCTGGAGCTGGGCGAGCGGGTGGAGGGGCGCCCGCTGCCCGAGGTGGAGATCGTGGATCTGCGGCGCTTCGGGCGCGGCCGCCCGGTGGCGCTGGGCGCGGTGCTGCGCGAGCGGATGCGGGAGGCGCTGGCGGCCGGCGGGCAGGTGATGCTCCTGATGAACCGCCGCGGCTTTTCGTCGTACCTGATGTGCACCGATTGCGGCCATATGGAGCGCTGTCCGCGCTGCGACATTTCGCTCACCGTGCACGCGGCGCCCGAGTGCCTGCGCTGCCACTATTGCCTGTTTGAGAAGGGCCATATGGCGGTGTGTCCGGGCTGCACGGGCGTGTCCCTTAAATACTTCGGGAGCGGCACCCAGCGCGTCGAAGAGGAGCTGCTGGGCGCGTTCCCGGGCATCTCGCTGGCCCGCATGGACGCCGACACCACGCGGCGCCCGGGCGACCACCTGCGCCTGCTGGAGAAGTTCGGGCGCGGGGAGATCCAGGTGCTTCTCGGTACCCAGATGATCGCGAAGGGGCACGACTTCCCGGGGGTCACCCTGGTGGGCGTCGTGCTGGCCGACACCGCCCTCAACCTGCCGGACTTCCGCGCCGCGGAGCGGACGTTTTCCCTGCTGGTGCAGGTTTCCGGGCGGGCCGGGCGGGGCGCCCGGCCGGGGAGAGTGGTGGTGCAGACCTACAATCCCGACAACCCGGCCGTCCTGCTGGCCGCGCGTCAGGACTACAAGGCGTTTTTCGACCTGGAGCTGGGGCACCGCCGCGAGCTCTCGTACCCGCCGTTCGTCCACCTGGTGAACGTGGTGTTCGCCTCCGAGGACGAGGCGGCGGCCCAGGCGGCGGCCCACTCGCTGGCCGCGGGGATCTTGCCGGAGGCACGCGCGCTGGGCGCCGGGTGGCTTGGACCGGCCCCCTGCGCGATCCCTCGATTGCACCGCAAATACAGATGGCATCTCACTTTCAAGGCAAATAAGGTGCAGGAGATCGTACCGCTCATCAGAAAATTCCTGGCGGCCGGAATACCGGCTGGCGTCGCGGTGACAATAGACGCGGATCCGATGTCGATGTTGTGACGTCCGTCCGATCCGATCCTCGACGCCCGGCGGCGTCAGGCGACGTCGGCAAAAAAGGAGCGGCTAGTCAAATGAAGCGTTTTCGGTTTTCCATCCTCCTGGCGCTGGCGGCCCTGGCGCTGGTTGCCTCCAGCGTGGACGCGTCCAGCACGACCCTGTTCGTGCGGCGGGCCATGGTGTCCAACGTGGTGCGCGGCGGCACCCTGTACGCCCCGGTGACGGAGCTGCTGAGCGCCATGGGCTTCACCTGGACTCAGAGCGGTGACAGCGTGGTGCTGCAGAGCGGAAAGGGCGGCGGTCCGGAGATCCGCTCGCGCTCCTTCACGCTGTCCTTGGACAGCAGGTCGTTCACTCCCGAGACGCTGTTCCTCAACGGCAAGATCTACGTGGCGGTGAAGCCGGTCGCCGAGGCGCTGGGCGGAATCTACATCAACTCGCCCAGCGCGGGGATGGCGCAGGTGGTGTTCACCTCCGCCTCCCAGACGGATCTGAGCCGCGCCGTGAAGGAAGCCGAGCGGCGCCCGGCCCCGGCCGGCACCGCGGCGGCGCCCCTGCCCCTGAGCGGTGAGGGGACCAGCGCCCCGCCGGCCGCCGACGCCAAGACCGGGGACGCCAAGACCGGGGACGCCAAGACCGGGGACGCCAAGACCGGGGACGCCAAGACTCCGGAGACCGCGGACGCCAAGTCCTCGGACGCAACCACGGCGGATGCCAGGTCCGACGAAGAGGATGCCGAGACCAAGGCCATCAACGAGAAGCGCAAGAATCCCATCAAGTCCACCGTCGACTACACCAACAACTACGTGCCCAACACCATCACTGAGATCCGCGGCACCGCCAGGGTGGAGAACGTCGCCGACCTGCCGGTGAAGGGGCTGTCCTTCGTGGTTGGCGCCTTCACCCGCGACGGCCAGCAGTTGGGGACTTACGCGGAGCGCAAGTACGTGGCCGAGATTGCGCCCGGGGCCACCCTCACGTTCGACTTTTTGTGGCAGAACTACAACTACCAGGACAACATCGTGCCCAAGGTGACCGACATCAAGTTCGACCCGCTTCCCGAGAAGGAGGCGCCCAAGAAGAAGGCCGACGCGAAGCCCGACGCGTCGTCTGGAACTCCCGCCGATACGAAGGCGTCACCTACAACGGAGTCGGGGAAGTAGTCGGGGAAGTAGTCGGGCACTCAAACTCCGATTAAGTAAGGGTGATTCGCAATGGCGAAGATGCAGATTGCATACGAGGGCAACAAGGTGCTGCGCAAGAAGGCGCAGGAGGTGAAGGTGGTGGACCACCTCGTCGGGCAGCTGCTCGACGACATGCTCGACACCATGCACGCCAACAACGGCATCGGTCTCGCGGCGCCCCAGGTGGGCATCTCCAAGCGCATCATCGTCATTGAGCTGCCCGACGACGAGGACGGTCCGATCAAGATGATCAACCCGCGCATCGTCGAGAAGGAGGGCTCCGTGGTCGGCCTGGAGGGCTGCCTGAGCATCCCCAACGTGTATGGGGACGTCGAGCGGGCCGAGAAGGTCGTGGTGAAGGGCCTGGACGAGAAGGGCAAGCCGTCCCGCATCGAGGCCAGCGGCCTGCTGGCGCGGGTGTTCCAGCATGAGGTCGACCACCTGGATGGCGTGTTGTTTACCGACGTGGCCACCAACGTCCGCGCGTACTCCAAGGAAGAACTGGAGCAGGCCGAGGAAGAGGGCCGCTACGAGCCCGCCCTCGACACCGTCTAAGTGGTCCGCGGCGCAAGTTTGATCATGAATTGGAGCCCCGGGCGCGGACCACTTAGCCCCAAATCGGTCTGGTCGTGTCGCGCGCCACGCCCGGGTCAGTCGTTGTCCCGTAAGGCGACGCTACTTGTGTCGCGCGCCACTGGAGTGGTCCGCGGCGCAAGTCTGATCATGAATTGGAGCCCAGGGCGCGGACCACTTGGCCCCAAATCGGTCTGGTCGTGTCGCGCGCCACGCCCGGGTCAGTCGTTGTCCCGTAAGGCGAAGCTACTTGTGTCGCGCGCCACTGGAGTGGTCCGCGGCGCAAGTCTGATCATGAATTGGAGCCCAGGGCGCGGACCACTCGCTGTGCCGCCCCCTGACTGAGAGATGCGTGTGGTGTTCATGGGGTCGGCGCCCATCGCGGTGCCGACCCTCGAATTTCTCTCCGAGCGCCACGACGTGGTGGGCGTGGTCACGCAGCCTGACAAGCCGCAGGGGCGTAAGCGCGAATTGACCCCGACCGCGGTGAAGCAGGCGGCGCTGCGGCTGGGCAAGCCCGTGCTGGAGCCGCGCAAGCTGAAGGCGCCCGATTTCCTGGACGCGCTGCGCGGGACGGCGCCCGAGGTGATCGTGGTATTCGCGTATGGCCGCCGGGTGCCCTCAGAGGTGCTCTACATGCCGCCGCATGGCTGCATCAACATCCACGGCTCCATCTTGCCGAAATACCGGGGGGCCTGTCCCATCGAGCGCGGCATCATGGCCGGGGACGCGGAGACCGGCATCACGACTTTCTACATGGCCGAGGGGTTTGACACGGGTGATATCATTCTCACCGAGGCGATGCCCATCGGCCCGGACGACACCGGCGGCACTCTTCGGGGAAAGCTCTCGCGGTTGGGCGCCGAGGTGATCGGGAAGACGCTGGACGCGGTCGCGCGTGGCGACGCTCCGCGGATAGGGCAGGATCACGCGCAGGCCACCCACGCGCCGGTCATCACGCGGGATGAGGCGCGGGTGGACTGGACGCGGTCGGCGCGTGAGATCGACTGTCAGGTGCGTGCCTGCGA
>VGFD01000209.1 GCA_016868975.1 Armatimonadota bacterium
GCAGGGACAGTCCATAGGCGTGGCGGGCAATCTGCTCTACCGCTTTCAGCAAGAATTAATCGATCGATTCGTCCGCGGCGGTCTGTGCCTCGCGCAGGCGGTCGGACACGCCCAATCGGTCCGCCCAGTCGTTCAAGTATGCGCTCTCAAGGCGCTCCGGGTAGAGACGTAACAATTCAATGGCATCGGCTCGGTCGACCGGACGCCATGCCAGGAGTTTGAGCAGTATCAAATCCTCTCGCGACACAACGCGAATTGGCAAGCCACCTATGGAGGCCGGAACCGCACGAGCGAGTGCGGACGCGTGAAACGGAGTGTGCCCGTCCTGCACGTCCAGGGGCATGGACATGTCGGTGTTTCCGATGGGAAGCCAGAAGCGGTAGAGGGTCAGGCCTTCGAGCGAGTGCCGATCGGCGCGATCATGGTGGGCGAATCCGGCCTCGCGTGCGGCCTGCTTGATGCGCGCCAGGCCCTCACCTTCAAGATTGGTGATGACGTCTAGATCGCGGGTGCCGCGGTCGCGCCCGGCAAGCACCATTCCGATTCCGCCGCAGACGGCCCACGGAACGCCCGCCTCGTCCAGCGCGCCAACCGCCTTCGCGACGAGCGCATTGATTCGATCACCCAGCACGGGCGGTACGCTCGCCGATTCGTCGAATGGCTTCAAGCCGCTCGCGATCCTCGCGCTCCCAGGCTGACTTGAGTCGTGCCATCGCTTCCTCGTGGGTAAAGCCAGCGGCCACCTGTGCTTGAAGATACGCTTCGAAAGACCAGTTCATCCAGTCAACGGCAAGCTGCCATCGTTCGGTGGGTGTCGCTTCGCGTCGCGGCTTCATGCGGACCGGTTCGAGGCCACCGAGGCGCGCCCCTCCGGAGCGGGCACGCCAGGACCCGCCGAACGCTTCCGGGACATGCACAGGCTCCTCACCGTCCTCCTTCTCCTCGCTCTCGCACTCCGCCTTCGTCGCGGCCGAGCCGTGGCGCATGGTCGTGCGCGTCGACGGAAAGGTCGAGGCGCGCCCTTCCGGCGTCGACCGCTGGACCTCCATCTGGCGCTCGCGCGTCCTCAAAGAGGAAGCGGCTCACGGTGCCCCAGGCAACCGCTCACCCGCCAGGGAGCGCAGGCCATCCGGGCCGGGCGCCGCTCATCGGGCAGGTGTGGCCGGCGCGGCGCCGGCATGGGATCATCGGATTGAAGATCTCGATGCAAGAGGAGACCCCACCGTGACGCGCGACGCCATCAGCCTCACCGAAGCCCGCTTCATGGAGCGCTTCACTCCCCCGCCGCCCTCCGCCGCGGCACGCCAAGGCGGTTGGCCCGGCGGAGTCGTGCACAGCCGCGAGGGGGGGAAGGAGGCCTTCGACATCCCCGGTACCGCACCGGGCGTGGCCTCCCGCTTCGAGGTGCAGGGGGGCGGATGGTTTCGTCCGCCGACCGTGACTGCAACCGACGCCCTCGGCAACCCGCTCGAGGCCCACGCCGAGCGAGAGGGACGGCACGACGTCCTGGTCGCCTCGGACCCCACGAGCGGCCTGGAGACGCGGCTGGACCCCCGGGCCCACCGCATCGACGTGAGCACGCGGCCGCGCGAGGTCGAGATCCCCACCACCGCCCCCTTCGCCCAGAGCGCGTGGGTGCGCCGAAACGAGGCTCACCAGGTCGTGGACGCGGCCGGCAACACCTGGTTCTTCGCGCACGAGGAGCAGTACGTCGAGCACTTCACGGCCGGAGCCGGTCGGGTCGACGCCACGCTCGAGGGCATGGTCTTCCCGGCCCGCGGCGGCAGGCCGCGCGGGATGGACCTGACGGGATACGGTCAGCTGACGGCCGGTCAGCCCTTCCTGTACGACTTCTCCCCTGGAGAGCAAGGCCAGGTCTCGCTCCCCGACGCCGACGGGGGATTCACCTACGTTAGCCGGAGCATGGACGACGAGACCCTCGTGCGGCACCCGCACCAACTGTTCATCCGACCCGCGTCCGAAAGCTGATCCGCGTTCCCCGGCCGGGCGCCGAGTCCACCGTGAACGCGCTGTCCTCCCCGATCATGCCCAGGACGCGGCAGACCGCTCGTCCTGCTTCGTCCGGGCGAACGTCCGCCCGGGGAATGACCTGCTGGGCCACGATGCCGCGCGCCGGTAACCCATCAATACCTGGGGTAACCACTCATTGGGAGGTAAGGTTACCACGCATTGAGCGGTTACGGCGTGACAACGAGAGACTTCTCGCCTCACGGGACGCTTCGGAGCGGCAATAGTCCCACTCGTTGTACTCGCCCAGGCGATCGATGAAGCGCAGTTCGTCGTCCTCGCACAGGCCGGCCAGAACATCGTAGTCCGATTTTTTTCGCGCGTGGCCACGCGCCCGGGATCCGTAGAGGACAACAAAGGAAACCTTGCCGGGATGCGCCGTGGCAAGCCATTCCAGATAGCCCTGGACGATGGGGTCGCCGTCAAGGGTCATTCGCGCCCTCCAGCAACGCTTCCGCGTGATTGAGAAGCAGGCTGGCGTCCCCATGTGCCTGGCTCGACTCCTCGTCGGTGTACAGCTCGGCGGGGGCGGAGCCGGCGGCGTCCGGATACCGGGTGGGAATGTACAGGCGGCTCAGCCGGCGGGCCGCCGATCGAACGTCCTCGCTGATGCCGTCGGGCAAATCGTTGGCCAGCGCGATGACGCTGTGGCCCTGATGGTCACGCCCGCTGCGCTCCAGGGCGCCTTTCAGCGCCATCTGCGCCGTCTGCTGGTAGAGGAAGCAGGCCCACGCGTGCTCGCCCGCCCCCCGCGCGAGATTGGCCG
Organism: Armatimonadota bacterium; assembly: GCA_016868975.1. Classification (GTDB taxonomy): domain Bacteria; phylum Vulcanimicrobiota; class Xenobia; order RGZZ01; family RGZZ01; genus VGFD01. The sequence continues at coordinate 2,795 of VGFD01000209.1, forward strand.
TTCGGAGCGCGCGGCGGGCCTGATCGAGCCAGTGGTCCCAGCGAAACACGCCGGGAGACTCGCCCCGGAACGGCCCCGAGCCTGCTGAGGGCGGCGATGCGAAGCCGTTCGCAGGCACCGGACCCAGGGGAAATGGGCCAGGAGCGGTCAGGCTGTTGGCGTCCGCCAGGGCCCAGTTGCCGACCACTCCACCCCGGGGAAGGCAGCTCGAGCGCCCGGCTTCCATCGGCCGCTGCGGCACCTCATCCGGCGCCGGCGACCTCTCAGGACGCCGAGGTGGAGACCTCCTCTCGTCCGCCCTATGATGAGGCCATCGGGTCCGGGCACCGCCGGTCCCCACACCACGCGGGTAGGAGAACCATGAACAGCCTTACCAGCATCCTCAGAGCACCGAAGTCCCATCCCGTCGCGGCGCTGCAGATGGCCGCGTCTCGCACCTCGGAGCCCGGGCCCATCGCGGACGCCCGGGTGCCGGGCGCAGCGGCGCGCCCGGCCCTGGCCATCGCGCCCAGGGCCGGGGCGGACTCCAACCGCGAGGCCAGGGAGGCCCTGGCGCTTGTCGTCCGGACGCTGGAGCAGTCGGCGGACGGCCTGACGCCAACCCTGGCGCGCGAGGGGATGATGCGGGAGTACCAGACGCTGCACCTGATGGACGACAAGGGCAGATGGACCTGGCTGCCCACGAGGCCGCCCTGCTGCCGGGCGACCTCGACACCGCGGGGATGCGGGCCTTCATCGACCGGATCGGTCGGGCCGCGCAGGAGAACCCCTACTTGATGAAGTTCCTGGGGCGCGCCCGCGGCGCGGACCTGTCCAGGCTGCAGGAGAAGGTCCGAACCGAGGGGGCCGAGGTGCTCCCCCGCGTGCTGCTCCACGCCCAGGTGCTGGATCGGCTGACCGAGGTGATGGCGGACGACTACAAGGTGAGCCAGGCCTGCCGCGAGCACTGGAAGCGCTTCGAGAGCAACCCGGCCTTCCGGGCCGGCCTCAACGCCTTCCAGAAGGCCAAGCTCGCCTCCGTGAACCTGTGATCACACCACCTTGAGTGCGGCGTAAAGCGGCACGAAGACCGAAATCAAGATGTAGCCCACCATCAAGCCCAGCACGATGATCACCAGCGGCTCGATCAATTCCGGCAGGACGTCGAGCGCGTTATGGGCGTCGATGGTCATGACTTTGGAGGCGTGGACCAGCATGTCCGGCAGCGCGCCGGCCTGCTCGCCCACTTCCACGTAGGCGATCAGGGTGCGCGGAAAGATCTCGCGATTGTCTTTCATGGCGTCCGCCAGCGACATCCCCCCGTCGAGCGGGGGGACGAGGTCCTCGAACGCGCGCCGCACCACGTTGTTGCCGCTCACCGCGCCGGACAGCGGAAGGGAGTCGCGCAGCGGCACCCCGGCGTGAGACAGCGCGGACAGCATTTGCAGGGAGCGCGCCAGGGCCACCTTGTGCGTCACCTGCCCCACGACCGCGGCCTTCAGCGAGTGGGTGTCCAGCAGGTTCTTCACCTCCGCGCGGTGGCTGAGGGCGCGGAAAATCTTCGGCGAAAACACCAGCAGCAAGATAAACACGATGATGAAGAGAGGGTGCCCGATGATCGCGGCCACCCCCATCAGCAGGTGGGTGGACCAGGGAAGCTTCACCTGGAGATCCTGCACGAGGCTCACGAACTGGGGCATGATGAAGCGGAACAGCCCGATGATTGTGGCCAGCGAGGCCAGGAACACGAACATTGGATAGGTCGTGGACGACTTTACCTTGCGCTGCAGGCGGGTGGCTTGCTCGGTGAAAGTGGCCAGCACTTCCAGCACGGCGGGGAGGATGCCGCCATACTCCGCGGCCCTCACCATCGCCACGTGCGGTGGGCCGAACGCGCCGGGGTACAAGGACATGGCCTGCGACAGCGACATCCCCACGGTCATCGCGTTGGACACGCCCTCCAGCACGCGGCGCTCGGCGTCGGTGTTGTCCTGGCGGGCGAGCAGCTCGAAGGAGACCTGCACCGACACGCCCGCATTCACCAGCGTCGCGAGCTGGCGGTAGATGATGGAGAGGTTCTCGCCGCCGACCATGTCTCTGGCGACGGTCTTGAGCGGCGTGTCCAGCAGGACCTGGAGGTCGGTGACGGCAACGCCGCGCATGCGCAACTGGTTGAGCGCCTGCTCTTGATCCCAGGCGGTGACGTTGCCCTTGAGGATGTTTCCATCTTTGGCGCGCCCCGCGAAGCGGAACGTCTTCAATCCCGAAGCCATTTCCTCCGATTATATCCGCTGATCCGGCGCGCTTGCAACGCTGTTGCAACGCGCCGTGAGCATCATGGGCGGGACAACTTGAACAGGGGGAACGCCATGCACCTCTTCGGGTGGCTCGATGCTCATGCCCGGCTGCGGCCGGACCATCCCGCCGTGGTGGACCGCGCCCACGGCCGCACATACACCTACCGGGAATTGCGCGACGCCGCGATGCGCCAGGCCGCCTCGCTGCTCCGCCTGGGCCTGGAGCCCGGGGATCGCGTGGCGGTGCTCTCCGCGAATCGCATCGAAATGCTGGAGCTCCTCTTTGGGTGCGCCCGCATCGGGACCATCATGGTGCCCATGAACTTCCGCCTCACCGAGCCCGAGCTGGAGCGGATCCTGGAGGACTGCACCCCCAGCCTCCTCCTCGTCGAGGCCGGCCGCAATGTGAAGACGGAAGTCGCGCGGCTGCCCATCGAGGGACTGTCCCCGGCCAGCCAGGACGCCAACGTCATTGCGCCCCTCCCCGATCCGGAAGATCCGCTCTTGATCCTGTACACCGGCGGCACCACCGGCGTGCCCAAGGGCGCGCTCCTCTCGCAGAAGACCATCCAGTGGAACGCCTGGAACACCATCAGCGGCTGGAGCCTCAGCCCCTCCGACGTGGCCCCCATCTTCACCCCCTTCTTCCACACCGGCGGGCTGAACGTTCTGGCCACGCCGCTGCTCTGCCTGGGCGCCACCATCGTGCTTCCGGAAGGGGCCTCCTTCGATCCCGCGGTGGCCGCCCAGGTGATTGAGGAAGAGCGCTGCACGCACGTGTTCATGGTCCCCACCATGTTCCAGATGCTGCGCGACTCGGACGCCTTCGACGCGGACCGCTTCCGCACCGTGAAGGCCTTCATCAGCGGCGGCGCCCCCTGTCCGGCCGCCCTCTTCGAAGCCTACTGGGCGCAGGGATTGCCGCTCCGCCAGGGCTACGGCCTCACCGAGGCGGGTCCGAACACTTTCGGCGCCAGCACCGAGGACGCGTGCCGCCGTCCGGGGACGGTGGGCACGCCCCTGCCCCACGTCCGCCTGCGCCTGGAGCGCGCGGATGGCGGCGAGGCGGAAGTCGGTGAAGTGGGCGAGCTGCTCATCGCCGGCCCGCACGTGACGCCCGGCTACTGGCAGCGCCCGGTCGAGACAGCCGCCGTGCTGAGCAATGGCTGGCTCCGCACCGGCGATCTCGCGCGCCGTGACGCCGAAGGATTCTATTATATTGCCGGCCGCAGCAAGGAAATGTTCATCAGCGGCGGCGAGAACGTGTTCCCGGCCGAAGTCGAAGAGGTGCTGACTTCCCACCCCGAGGTCGTGGAAGCCGCCGTGGTGGGCGTCCCCGACGCGCACTGGGGCGAGGTGGGCCGCGCGTTCGTGGTGGCCCGCACCGAGGGCCTGCTCGACTCCGAGTCGCTCATCCGCTACTGCCAGGGCCGTCTCGCCCGCTACAAGACGCCCAAAGAGGTGTGCGTGGTGGCCGCCCTTCCGCGCAGCGCGACCGGCAAGGTGCTCAAGCGCCTGCTGATCGAGCCGTCGCAAAACTAGGAGGTCGCGCAAATGTACCGCTGGGTTGTTGAAGCACTTTTATTCCTCATCTATTTCGCCTTTGGAATTTCCTGGCTGGCCTACAGCCCGTTGATGGGCGACCTGGAAAAGCATTTCAGCGTCTCCCACGCGCAGGCGGGGATGCTGATCTCGCTGGTGTCGATTTCCAAGGCGTTCGTGCCGCTGCTGGCCGGCCTGCTGGCCGCGCGCATCGGGCTCCGCTACGCGCTGCTGGTCGGCGCGGGATTGTCGGCGCTGGCCGCACTGGCGCCGCTTGCCCCCAATTTCGACACCCTGCTGGCGGTGCGCGTAATTTTCGGGATTGGCGGCGCCATCGTCGTGACGCTGATGGGCCCGATGGTGATGTCGTGGTTTCCGCGCAACGAATTGCCCATGGTCAATGGCCTCAACAACGTGGCGGTCAACAGCGGAATTACCTTCGCGATGTTTTCCACCGTCGGGCTGGCCGGCAATTTCGGCTGGCAGCCCACGCTGGTCGCGTTCGGCGCGGTGTCCGGCCTGCTGGCGCTGGCCTGGGCGATTTTCGGACGCAACGCCGGTGACGAAGCCGCCGCCAAAAAAGCCGTTGGTGAGCGGGCCACCCTGGGCGAAGTGTGCGCGCGGCGGGAAACCTGGCTGATCGCGCTGGCCTTCAGCGGCCCCCTTTCATTGTACCTCGCGCTCAACACCTGGCTGCCCACCCACTACCAGCTTGCCTTCGGCCTCAGCAAGCAGGCCGCGTCCCAGCTCACCGGCCTGTTCAACCTGGTGGGAATTCCGGTCGCGGTGATGGCGGGATGGGTGACCGGCCGCCTGGGCCTGCGCCGCCCGCTGATTGTCCTGGCCGGACTGCTGATGCCCATCTCCGCGTTCGGGCTGTTCGGCTCGCCCGACGCGACGGTGCGCGTGGTGTCGGCGGTGTTCCTGGGCGCCTCCTTCTTCCTGTACGTGTCGCCGCTGTTCACCATCCCGATGGAGCTTGAGGGGATGACGCCGTCCCGCGTGGCGCTGATGATGGGTGTTGTGTTCAGCGTGGCCTACGTGGTGTCGTTCCTGTCCCCGCTGGTGGTGGGCTGGCTGAAGGACAACACCGGGAGCTTCACCGCGGGCCTGGGCGTGTTCGCGGTATTGTCGGCGTCGCTGGCGGTCGGAGGATTACTCCTTCCCGAGACGGGCCCGGCCCGCGCGGTGCGACTCGAGGCGGTACCGGCCCGATAACCACCCCGGTCGTTTCTATCTGGAAACATCGCGGATCGCCGGCCGCACCAGATTGTTTACAATCGGCGGATAGGATTTTCTCGCGCGAGGCGGGTGGGAAGCAGGTCGTAGGATCAGGAGCATCCGATGACCTTCCACCCCCGCGACCTTACCGAGCAATTCCTTGTGGAAGCGTGGTACGTCTACCAGGCGGTCCGCTATTCGTATCCACTGCTCCCCGCGCGGATTTCCGCCAGGCTCGACGACAAGAACGTGTGCGTGCGGTTGACCGTGACGGTGACCCACGGACACAGCCTGATCTGCGTGTTCGAGGCCCGCCAGTACCGGCGCAGCGCGCGCTACAACGTGCGCCTCTACTGGGAGCCCACCACGTTCGAGGAAGCCGCGCTGGCTTCGGCGCGCTACGCCGACTGGCCGGCCATGACCGTGGATGAGGAAATCAACCTGGCGGAAACGACCAACCGTTTTCGCGATCGTATGATGTCCGCGCTGCAGCGCGCCTGCGGACCGCCGACGCGCCCGTTTCCGGAGCGGGGCAACTGGTCTCCGTTTTGATTCCTTAAATTTAAATCCGGTGGCAGGCATGCCGGCGCTGGCCAAACCTCGTGCGCCTGTGTATAATGGCGCACATGCCATCTTCTGCCGCCGTGGCGCGCACTCGCGTCAGCATTCCGCCGCGCCCGGCCACGGCCATCAGTCGCGCCGCCGCGCTCGCGCGGCTTGATGAGGCTGCCGCGCATCCCATCATTGCCCTTGTGGCCGGGCCGGGCAGCGGAAAGACCATGCTGCTCAGTGAGTGGGCCGCGACCCGACCCACCGCGTGGTACGAGGCGTCCGAGGAGGACGACGACCCGGCGGTTTTCGCCGCGCACGTCCACGCCGCTTT
>VGFD01000210.1 GCA_016868975.1 Armatimonadota bacterium
CGGCCGCAAGCGCCGCTCCGGCCGCGCCGGTGGACGACATCACCCTCGGCCAGTTCGCCAAGGGCGTCCTCGCCGCCGCCCCGTGCGCCGCCCTCGAGGCCGCCGGCGTCACCAGCTCCGCCCTGCTGCACCTGCCCAGCGCCGTCTGCGAGGTCTCCCGGGCCCTTTACTACGACGACCAGCACGGGCCCGTCCTGAAGTCCCTCGCAGCCACCATGCTGCCGGCCGGCATCGGCATCGGCCTGGCCATCACCGGCCTTGCTGCTTTCGGTTACGGTGCCATGTGCGGCGCCTTGGACGCGGCGCAGCACGGCGTCCGCGAGTCGTTCCAGAACCGCGTCCAGGACGTGCGCGACTTCGACAAAAAGGTGACGAGCACGCTCCTTGAGCTGAAGGCGGACAACGACGCAAAGCGCGATGCCGCTGCGCCGCCGCCGGCCCATCCCGCCCCCGCGCCGGCGCCCGCCCCGGCGGCCGCGGCCTGATCCCCATCCCGGACGGAGGCCAGACCCATGCTCGCAGCCAACCCCGCACTGCCTGCCCGATGGCAGGCCGGTCCCCTGAGCCCGGCGGTCGCGTACCGATCGGACTGGGCCGACGCGAGCGCCCTGCAGGCCCGCATCGTCCAGCTGGACGAGCTGCGGGACACCTGCCACGTGCGCTTCGACGAAGCCGCCCGGCGCTACGAGGCCGCCAGGTGCATGGCCCTGAGCGGCGTGGGCATAACCGTGCTGGGCCTGGCCACCGTCCCCGTCCTGGCGTCGCTCGGAGCCGGAGTGCTCCTGGGCGGCGCCGCCACTTGCGTGGCTGGCGGCCTCCTGCGGCGCCGCTGGCAGCAGCGCCTGGAGCAGTGCCGCCGCGACGACATGGCCATGCTGGCACAGAAAATGAACCTCGTCGACCGGCTGCTCCGCAACTCATCCACCCGAGACGAAACCACCAGTCGATAATGACCGGTCCCTGCCATCAGCGGCATGGGCGCAACGGCCACCGGGGCGGTCAATGAGCGACGTGCATGTGGGGCCCGGTCCAGTGGCGGCTCCTGCGCAGGTACTCATTGACGGGCTGGAATCCCACCCGCCGGGCGAGCGCCTCCAGGGTCACGGACTCGCGCGCGGTGAGCGCCTCCACGACGAAATCGACGGCGCGCCCCTGGGCGTGCCGGGGATCAGAGTGTACCCCTCCGGTGGTGGACGTGACGCGGACCCTGCGCCCCGGGAAGCGCTCGTTGACGAGCGCCACCAGGCGGTTGAAGCGCTCCGCGGTGTCTCCCGTCATGGGAAAGCCGTGCGCCATGACCAGGTGCCCGCGCCGCGCGCGGGTGGCGCGGCGCCCCCGTACCAGGGAGAGCGCCGTCGCGCGCTCCCCGGCCTGGGCCGGCGGAGAGGGAAGCAGCGCGGCAGCCACGGCGAGTCCCACGGCGAGGCTGGCCGCGAGCGTGTTCCGCAGCTTTGTTTCCTCGGAGGCGTCGAGCGGCGGACAACCACCGAGCACCACGTGGTCGGTTACGGGCTCGGCCGCGGCCAGCGGCGCGGGTTGCCAGGGCGAGGTCACGGTCTGGGCAGCGTGGGGCCGGGCGAAGATGCCAGGTATCATGGGGAGCCCCTTTCAGGTTATTCGACAACTTCCACGGTGGTGCCGGGTCCGACGTGGCGCTGCAAGTCCCACACGTCCTGCGGATACATGCGGATGCAGCCGTGCGAAGCCGGCTTGCGGCCAAGGCTGGCAAAGTTCTCCGGCGGGGTGCCGTGGAACAGGATGCTGGTGTGGCCGAGCCGCAGCTTGGCCGGCCCCATCGGATTGCGCGGGCCCGGGGCCATCGGGCGCAGGTTTCGCGCCCACCCGGCGGCTGGCGGCGTCCAGGTGGGACGCCGGGTAACCTCGCTGATCGTGAAATGACCCGTGGGGGTGCGATGGCCGGCGGCGCCCGTGGAGACCGCATAGGAGCGAACGACCTGGCCGGTCGCCTCTTCGACCAGGGAGGCACGCTGCCGGCCCAGCTCGACGACTACCTTCAGAGGGCCCGCCTGGGGGAGGTCTGGCCGCAATGAGAGCGCCTCCCCGCGCTGCCAGAACAGCTCGTTGAAGAGCACGCCGAGGGTTGCATCGTCCGCCCCGCCGCTGGGGAAGAGCCCGTGCTGCTCCTGAAATCGTCGAATGGCCGCTTCGGTCTGAGCGTCGAGCACTCCGCTGACGCGCAGGGGAGACAGCCGGCCGAGACCTTCCTGGAGGCGCTCCACCGCCTCCCCGCTGGCGCCCATCGGCTGTGCGACGGCCGACACCGAGAACTGAGCCTGGGCCGACGCCGGCGCCGTCATGCCGGCGGCCGCCGCGGCTGCCGTGAGAAAGGCTATGGCAAGGCCCACGGATGTCGAGCACGCCTTCTCCGGCGGCGCCTCCGGGGCCGTCGCGCGGTGGAGGGCCTGGATGGTGACACGGTCTCCAGGCGGCGCACTCCCGGGCGACGGTTGTGCCGCCCACGGACTCCTGGGCGTCCGGGTGATTCCGGTCAGTGGGGACAGTGCTTGCATGGCGGAGCGCTTCTTTCGGGAAGGTCTGCACGCATGGTAGGCACTCGACGCCACGAGGGCGTCAAAATCACATCACAGGGGCGGGCCGGGTGTTGCCATGAAGGTCCTACTCCTCCACCTCGAGGATGGCGCAGGCAGAGACCGGCAGACGGATTCCGTAGCGCCCGGCGGCGCCGGCCACGCCCTCATAGTGGCGCACGAGGAGAGGGTGGGCGCGGTCGGCCTCGATCAGGTCCCGCAGACGGGACACGGCTTTGCGGACCTCCAGGGCGCTGTTCTCTCCGTCGTACGGGACGCCCCAGACCTCGGGGACAAGTTCCTCCGCGGACCGGCCGCGCTCACCGGCGTTGAGCAGTGCGATCAGCAGGCGGGAGATGACCCGGCGACGGAACACGGGCAGCACGCCCTTCCCTTCGACGCGCAGCACGCGCTCCGAAGCATCCAGGAAGAAAGCGTATCGCTCCGCGTCGCGACGCAGGGAGGCGGCCTCGTCCTCGGTGGCCAGGTGCGCGCCCCCCTCGGTGACGACCCGGTAGCGGCGCCCGCCTCGCTTCGACAACCGCTCATAAAAGCGTTCCAGCCGTCGTCCCTGCACACCACGGGGAGTGCGGTCCTCAGCGGGCTTGCGGCGGCCGCCTCGCAGGGAACGAAGCGCGCGCGCCCGGAGACCCAGTGACCAACCCTCGTCCGGAGGGAGCCGCAGGCGGGAAAGACAGTCGTCCACGTCGTTCCAGCGCAGACGATGGGCGTGCGCCTCCGCTTGAAGCAGCAGCGCCTCGCACGACAGCAGCGGGAGATCGAGGTCGGCCAGCACGGCCGCCGCCGCCTTCGCGCGGTCCAGGGCGACTTGCAGGTCTCCCCTCAAGAGCCCGTGCTCGGATAGTGCGAGCAAGGCCTCCGCCTCAAGCCGGGGGTTTCCCCCCTCCCGCGCAGCCTGTGCGGCATGCTCGCACAAGTTGGGGGACTCGTCGATCCGCTCCTGCTCCAACCGCACCATGCCAAGGCGAACATCCGCCATGGCGGCTCCCAGGGCATCGCCTTGAGCGTCGAAGGAGCGGGCGGCCGCTTGCAGCGAGCGGGCGGCCTCGTCGAGGGCACCCTCCTCCCAGGCGACCTGCCCAAGGCCGAGGTGGGCGTACGCCTGCACGTGGATGTCCCCCATGCGCTCGCCGTCAAGGCACATGGCCGTGAGCATCTCCCGCGCCGCGGCATTTTCCCCACGGCCGATGCGGGCCAGGGCCACCGCATAACGGGCGAAGGCCGCCAGTCGCGCCAGGCCGCTGGCAAGGGCCTGTTCGAGCGCCCGGTTGCCCACCGCCAGTGCCTCGTCAAATCTATCCTCCAGGGACAGAAGCGTCGCCTGGATACGCAAGGCGTGGAGACGGGCGGCCTCCTGCCCTCCTTGGGCAAGCGACAGGCTGCGGCGCAGGAGGTCGCGGGCGACGCGCATCTCTCCCCGGTACCCTCGGATCAGGGCCATGTAGTTGAGGCACTTGAAGAGCGCTGGCCCCGGCCGTTCTCCGCAAAGGGGCAGCGCCTCCTGGTAGCAAGCCAGCGCGCTCAGGTAGTGGCCGGTGTTGAGGTGGGCGCCCCCCATCGAGGTCAGCGCGTCGGCGACGAAGGAGGGTTCCTCGGCCTCCAGGCTCAGGGCACGCAGCAGGGAAAGCCCTTCTGGCCCGCGCCCGGTGACAGACAGCGCGTTTGCCTGCATCAGCCGCACCGGCGCTGGAATGTGGGCGCCGGCGGCCTCCAGGCGCCGCACGTCTTCAAGAAAGGGAAGGCACAGGCCGCGAGAGCAGAGCCGGCCGGCTGCGGCGGAGAGGATGGCGGCCGCCCGCTCGGTGAGCCTGGCCTCCATGGCGTGGTGGAAGGCGTGCTGCGGCTGATCCTGCAAGTGGTCGGCGAGGGCGCCGTGCACCTGGCGCCGGCGTTCTGGTTCCATCTCGGCAAGCACGTGATCGGCCAGCACCTGATGGATGCGCGCCGATCCGCCCACCTCCCGCTCCACCAGGAACTTGCCTTCGAGGGCTGACAGGGTGCGGGCGGCGTGGAGATCCCCGGTCACGGCCGCGAGGACCTCCGAGGGGAGTGCCGCGCGGGCGGCGGCCATGACCTCCAGCGCCGCGCGCTCGCCCGCTTCCACCTCGCCCAGCACCCGCTCGATCAGCCAGCGCCGCGACTCGACCGCCCCCCCTGTGAACGCAGTCGCGTCAAGGGAGCGTGTCACAACCAGGCTGGCCAGCAGGCGCAGCAGGAAGGGATGTCCGGCGGCCTCGCGGCACACCCGCTCAAGCGCCTCGGGGACCAGCTCAGGTGCGTTTCCGTGCAGCGCGATCAGGCTGCCGATCAGCAGCGCGGCGTCCGACGCGGTCAGCCCGCCGAGCCGTTCCTGGTATACGTCCACCGTCTCGACCGCGGGCAGCGGCAACTCTCGCCGCGAGGTCATGAGCACGTGGGCGTCGAGGTACTCTTGCAGGAGGCGCACGAACAGGGCGAGTTCCGGCTCCGGCAGAAGGTGGATGTCGTCAAGGAAGAGGAGCCCGCCCCCCGTGTTCAGGACGTGCAGAAAGGCCAGCACGCGATCCTGGAGGCGGGGGGGCATGGGCCGCGTGTCCGCTTCCGGGGACTCGCGACCGGCGGCCACTTCCGCCATCACGTCGTCGAGCGTGCTGCCTTCGAAGCAACGCACGCAGGTCACGCCCAGGTCGGGCCGGCCCAGTCGCAGTTGTTGCAGGAAGCGCAGCGCCAGCGCGGTCTTCCCGATGCCCGCCATACCCTTGAGCAGCACGATGCGGCGACCGGGGTAGTGGGAAAGCAAGCGCTGCAACTCGGCGTCCCGCCCCAGAAAGGTGTCGGGCGGTCTGGGTAGCATTGCTTTCACGGCGCCTGTGACTTTATGCCTGCTCGGTCACGCGTCCTCCCTCCTGGTCCGCGCTGAGGGGCGCCTCCAGGATTCGCACGTCGTCCACGGAGAACCCGTCGCCCGCGCGAACACCGTCGCTGACCAGGTGGAAGCGGACCTGGACGGCCTTGCCGTCCCAGGGCGACAGGTCCAGGGTGTGGGTTCTCCAGGGGGATTGTCCGGTGAAAGAGGCGACCGGTGCCCAGTTGCGGCCGTCGGTCGACACCTGCACCCACACGCCGTCCTGTCCCTCGTCCAGGTCGTAGGCGGCGTCGAACACCAGCATGGCGCTCTTCACGCCCCGCAGCGAGACCGACGGCGAGGTCAGCGCCGTGTCCGCCCGATCCGGGTACCGACCGTCCGGGCTGTCGGTGTAGACCCGCCCGCGTCCCTCCACGTTCACCGGCGCCCAGGTTCCGGATGTCGTCCACCCGCGGTCCGGGCCGTCGAAATCGTCCACGAAGACCACCCGGGCCGCCGGTACCGTCGCCACCACCGACGCCAGGGGCGAGCGGTTTCCCACGTTGTCGCGGGCCCGCAGGGCGAAGTACACCTGCCGCTCGCGTCCGTGCGGCACCAGCTCCACGCGCGCGGTCTCGCGGCGGCCGGCCTCGGCGGGGGGCGCGATCGACAGGGGGGTGGCCGCCGCGAAGGTGGCCTCGTCAAGGATGGGGCGATCGGACCAGCGGAGCTCGTAGCCGCTGGCGCGTCCATTTGCCCCGTCGTCCCCCGGCGCGGTCCAAGACAGCGACACCGAGCGCGGCGCGCGCGACTCGACGCGCAGTCCGCGCACCGCTTCGGGCGGAACCTGGTCCGTCTCCAGCGCGTTGGCAACATTCAGCCGACCGCCGCTGGCCACCCGGTGCGTCAAGCCCGGCCGCGGATCCGCGCCGGCCATGAGCCGCGCCTTGATCTCCTCTGCCGAGGCTTCGGGGAAGACCGTGGCCACGAGTGCCGCCGCGCCCGTTACGTGGGGCGTCGCCATGGACGTCCCACTCTTGGTGTCGTACCCGCCCCCCGGCACCGTTGAGAGGATTCCAACCCCGGGCGCGGCCAGGTCCACGCTCTCCGCTCCGTAGTTGGAGAACCGCGCCAGCGCGTCGTTGCGGTCGGTGGCCGCGACGGCAAGGATGTTGGGAAGCTCGTACGAGCTGGGATAGTGCGGCTCCAGGTCGTTGTCCCTGCGCCGGTTTCCACAGGCCATCACGTGCAGGGCCGGAAAGGACTTCAGCGCCTCGTACAGCGCCTGGTTGTATCTGCCGCCGCCCCACGAGCTGTTGGTGACGCGGGCGCCCATCTTCTGCGCGTAGAACAGCCCGCGCAAGATGGCGTCGACGGTCGACTTTCCGTCACGGTCGAAGATCTTGACGGGCATCACCCGCGCCTCCCAGTTGACGCCCACGACACCCTGGCCGTTGTTGCCCACCGCGGCGATGGTCCCGCTCACGTGGGTGCCGTGGGAGTGGTCGTCGGTGGGGTCGCCGCTGTTGTCGAAGGCGTTGTAGCCGTGGACGTCGTCCACCACGCCGTTGCCGTCGTCGTCGATGCCGTTGCCGGGGATCTCGCCCGGGTTCGTCCAGAGGTTGGCGGCCAGGTCCGGGTGCGTGAGGTCCGCGCCGCTGTCCAGGACAGCGATCACCGGCCCGCCCTCGCGGCGCCCGGTGGTGATAGCCCAGGCTCGGGTGGCGTCGATGTCCGCCCCCTTCGTGCCGCCCTCCTGGGCGGTGTTGCGAAGCGCCCACAGACGCTTGTCGAGGTCGTTGGGGACTCGCGTGGCGGCCGGGGCCTCGTCGAGCCGGTACTCGTCGTTCGGGGCCACCCACTGGATTCTTGGATCATGCGCCAGCCAGGCCATTCCCTCATTCATGGAGGCGGCGTGCTCCATCCGGAGCCGGACCCAGTCCCCTTCGACGGTGGGGGGCGTGTCAAAGCGCTCGACCAGGGTGGCGCCGTAGCGCTCGGCGAGGGACGCGGCCTGCACGCCCTTGCGCAGGGCGACGATGACCTCGGGGGCGGTGCGGGAGATGGCTTGCATGACGTTTCGTTTCCTTTCACGGTGGTCGGGGCCATGTTGGCCCACCCACATCAACGAACCGTCACAACGGCGTCTCCGGCGCCTGGCGAATGTTGCGTCCAGCGACCCGTCCCACCGCATCCCGTGCCGTTTTCCGGCCCCACCCCGCACCTGGTACGGCCTGGTACTTGAGTGTCACGGCCGACCCGGGTACAGTCCGATCAGCCGCCGGAGACGGCGAGCACACGCCTGGAGGACCCCGATGTCGACCGCACTTTTGCAGACCCTGTCCACGCTGCTCCGGGAAGCCTTTCCGGAGAGCGACAACGCCGCCCGCCGGGAGCAGCTGCTGGGGGCGCTGGTCTCGGTGCTGGGGGAAGCGCGCCAACCGCGCGCGCTCGAAGTGTCCCTGCTGGGACGGTGCGCCGTGCGGGCCGGCGGCAAGACGATCGAAGAGAGGGACTGGCCGACCCAGAAGTCCCTGCTCCTGTTCGCCTTCCTGGCGGCCCGCGGTGGCCGTCCCGTTCCCGACGCGGTGCTCTCTGGAACCTTCTGGCCGGAGAGCAGCGAGGAGCGCGCGAAGAGCAGCCTGCGCAACGCCCTGTACCAGGTGCGCGCCACGCTGGCCGGTGCCGGAGACGTCACACTCGACGTCCAGCGGAACCGCTGCACCCGCACCGTCACCCTGCGCACGCCCCTGGCCACGGACGTCGAGGCGTTCGAGACAGGCGTCTCCGAGGCCGCAAAGCTCTTCGCGGAGGGCCCCGTGGCGGCCCAGGAGCGCCTGCGAAGCGCACTTTCACTGTACCGCGGCGAGTTCCTGGAGGGCTTCGAGGACGACTGGATCCTGGCCCGCCGCGCCCAGCTTGCCGATCTGCACCTGCAGGCCCTGCACCTCGCCGCTCGCTGCCACCTGGCCCTGGGCGAGGCCGGCGCGGCCGAGCAGGTCTCCCGCGACGCCATCACCCGGGATGACTTGCGCGAGGACCTGCACGCCGACCTCATCGAGGCGCTCGCCGAGCAGGGACGTCGTGGCGAGGCCCTGCGCCATTACCGCGAGGTGGTCGCGCACTTTGAAGCCGAGGTGGGTACCGTCCCCAGCACGCTGCACGACATCTACGACGTCTTGCTGGCGGAGGGTGGATGCCAGGCGCCGTCCATCGCGCAGAGCGGCGCCCTGCTCAGCCGCAAGCGGCCCGCGCCGTGGCGCCTCGCCCGGCCTCCGGTGGCCGCTGCCTCTTAGAGGGTGTCTGAATAG
>VGFD01000211.1 GCA_016868975.1 Armatimonadota bacterium
GGCGGCGGCCTGCGGGTCAATCGTGGTCACCATGGTGGTGCCGGTCGGGCCGGTGATGCGCCGCACCTCGCGAACCGGTGCCGGCTTCTCTTCCTCGACCACGGCCTGGGGCGTGGGTGCGTCCTCGGGGGCCTTCTCGGCAGGCTTGCCTTCCCCGCGCGGCTTGACGGTCTTCTTGATGGTTTCCACCGTGGGATCTTCCAGAACGCTGAAATTGCCCTTGGCGTGCACGCCCATCTTTTGCAGCATGTCCAGGAACTCTTTGGCGGAGTAACCCATTTCTTTTGCCAGCTCGTATACGCGCATCTTCGGTTGCTCTTTACTCATGCTTACCCTTCCTTCAGGCCCGCGGCGGCTTGCGTGCTTGTCTGCAGGTCACGCAGCCGGCCGGCGCACTCCTCGTCCATGGACTCTACGAACATGCGGCGGAACCGCTTCTCGCCGAACATTCGGGCCAGGCACTCATCGGTGCGGCAGAGGTAAAGCCCCTTGCCACCGGCGGGAGTGTCGGACCACGCAATCTTGCCACTCGGGCGTCTCTGCAATCGAATCAGATCAGCCTTTGACCGCACGCTCCGACAGACCACGCAGACGCGCTGCGGAACGTGCCTTCCCATGTTCTCCTCTTCCTCCGAATTGAAATGCCAAAGACCGACACCCCAGAGGGCACCGGCCTTTCGGCAGGAACCAGTTCACCGGCACGCCGCTCGAACGGGATGGCAGGCTCGGCTAGTAAATGTCGTCGTACTCGTCTTCCTCGACGCGGCCCCGCTTGGGAGCCTTGCCAGGACGCTTCTTGGGCGCGCCGCGCTCGTCGTCGTCGCGCTTCTTCTTGCTCTTGTCGCGATCGTCGTGGATGACGTCGGTCTTGACCGCCACCAGATCCGGGGACTCGACGTTCTTCTCGAGTTCCTCGATGTACTGGACGAAGTCGTAGGACTCTTCCGGCTCCGGGGCCGCCTCGTAGGTCGGCTCGGCGTAGACTTCCTCCACGACGGGCTCTTCCTCCGGCGGAAGTCCCAGGGCGGCCCGCTCCGCGGCGATGCGCGCGCGCTCGGCTTCCTCTTCCTTGCGGCGCTCCTCTTCCTGAGCGCGGCGCGCCTCTTCCTCGCGCTGCATCTCGCGCCACTGGGCCTCGCTCTTGATGTCGATCTTCCACCCCGTGAGCTTTGCCGCAAGCCGCGCGTTCTGGCCTTCCTTGCCGATCGCCAGGGAGAGCTGCTGATCGGGGACGATCACCATCGCCGTTTTCTCAGGTCCGCTGAGCACGACTTGCACGACGCGCGCCGGAGAGAGCGCGTTCGAGACGAAGACGGCCGGGTCCGGGTTCCAGTTGATGATGTCGATCTTTTCGCCGCGCAATTCGTCAACGATCGACTGCACGCGCGATCCCTTGGGACCCACGCAGGCGCCGACCGGATCGATCCCCGCGTCGTTGCTCTTGACGCCAATCTTGGAGCGGAAGCCGGGCTCGCGCACGACCGCCTTGATGCTGATGAGACCCTGGCGAATCTCCGGCACTTCAATCTCGAAGAGCCGCTTGAGCAGCGCCGGGTGCGTGCGGGACAGCATGACCTGCGGCCCGCGCGTGGTGCGGCGCACCTCCGTCACGTACGCGCGCACCCGCTCTCCGTGGCGGAAATACTCGTGGGGGGACATTTCCTGGGCCAGCAGGACGCCCTCAGCCTTCCCCAGGTCGATGAGCGCGTTGCGCTGCTCGTAGCGCTGCAGGATGCCGCTCACGATGTCGCCCTCCTTGCGGGCGTACTCGGAGAAGACCAGTTCGCGCTCGGCCTCGCGGATGCGCTGCACGATCACCTGCTTGGCGGTCTGCGCGGCGATGCGGCCGAAGTCGGTGGGCGTAACTTCGATGAGGACCTCTTCCTCGAGCTGGATGGCCTCGTCAAGCATCTGCGCTTCTTCGAGCGAGATCTGATGGCCCGCATCTTCCACCTCCTCGACCACGAGCTTGCGGCTGAACACGCGGCTGGCGCCGTTCTGGCGATTCACTTCGACGACGATGTCCTCGTTCGCGCCGAAATTGCGCTTGTAGGCAGCCGCCAGCGCATCCTGGAGCGCTTCAATGAGCATGTCCAGCGGGATGTTGCGATCCTTCTCTATCTGCTTGAGCGCGCTGATAAACTCAGTGTTCATGCGCCTGAATTGTCCTCCTCGAAGCTAGTGGCACCCGGGCTGCCGCAGGCGCCTTCTTCACCCTCTGGAAGGTTGATCCTTCACTAAATTTCACGCACGGAGAAGCGGCCCGTATCAACAAAGTTGCCCGCGGCCATCCCAGGCCGGCGGGCAACAAAGGCCCTGCAGCGTGCGCTGCTATTGGCGTCAAGACGGGCGTCGCTCCAGGTTCGCAACGGGCCGCCCCAACGGCTGCACTACTATATCACAGGCCGAAAGCGCTTGGCAAGCCGGGTCAATTGATTGCGGACCACTAAGCCCCCAATTGGCTTGATCGTGGCGCGCGACACGCCCGGGTCAGTTGATGTCCCGTAGGCGACGCTGCTTGTGGCGCGCGCCACTCAGCGTCGTACGACCTCCAGGCTGGCGTCCGGCTGCGCGGGGCGTCCTTCGGTGGGCAGCAGCGAGAGCACCCACTCGGCGATGTGGCGTGCCGAGTCCGGTCGCGCCGCGCGCACTGACAGCGCGCGCATGCGCTCGAGCTGGGAGCGGTTCTGCAAGAGGTCGTGGATTGCGTTGTGCAGCCCGCGTTCGTTGTTGGCCCGAACCGCGACCCGCCTGGCGAGCAGGTACTTGGCGTTGCGCATTTCCGGACCCGGCAGCGGGTGCAAGATGACCATGGGAAGCCCGCAGGCAAGCGCCTCGGCGCTGGTCATGCCGCCCGGCTTGGTGACCAGCAGATCGGCCGCGTGCATGTAGTCGTAAACGTTGTGCACGTAGCCCAGCACCTGAACCTTGATGGGGAGGTGCGCCAGCGGAACTGCCTCCGCCTCAAGCCGCGCCTTCAGTTTCTCATTCTTGCCGGTCAGCACCACGACGTGCGTCGGCTCGCTGATACGTCGCAGCGAGCGCAGCACGCGGCCCACCGGACCCATCCCGAGACCGCCGCCCATCACCAGGATGACCGGAAGCCCACCACCCAGCCCCATCCGCTCGCGCAACGCGGCGACCTGGGGGCGCTCGCTGAAACGCGTGTCGATGGGGATTCCGGTGACTCGCACGGCGCTCTCCGGAATCCCCCGCCCGGTAAGCTGAGGGAGCAGCTCCGGAGTGGCCACCGCGTAGCGGTCCATGTTGGCCTGGGCCCAGTGGGGATGCACCACGAAGTCGGTCACCACGCCGATGCACGGCGGAATCCAGCCGCGGCGCTCGCGGAGCACCGACATTACGCCGAAGGGAAAGGCGTGCGTGCAGACCACTACATCGGGGCGATACGAATCCAGGAGCAGCTCGAAGTTCCCCGCAAACAGCTGGGTGAGCCAGCGGCGCACTCCCGAAACGGTGTTGGGGCTCTCGCGGTTCTCGTAGAGCAGGCCATAGAGCGTGGGGAAGGACTGCAAAAGCTGGAGGTAGCCGTCCTCCACCATCTTGCCGACCCTCTGACTGGCATACTGAAACGAGTTCACGACCTGCGTCTCGAGGTCGGGCCCCTGGCGGTTGAGAGCATACAAGATGGCCTCGGCCGCGCAGGAGTGGCCCGTCCCCATGTTGGCGGACAGGAAGAGAACTCTCCGCGGATCTCCCAAAACGTTTCTCCCTGGAATCGGGCGGGGCCCGGTTTGGCCCGCCCCATTCGACCCATCCTCGAAGATTCCTATTGATGGCTCCGGGGGCGGATTGGCAACCTTAGGGCGCGACTGCTAAAATGTGAATAAAATGTTAACATGCGGCGATTGGTGGAGAAAGCGAGCGAAAAAGGGGCGTTTCCGGACCTTGCTTCGTCGCCTTGATCCGGCATAGACTCTCATCTGTCTTTTGCGGCCGTTCGTTGGCCGCGCCCACCCCGAAACGAAACCTCGACCCGGGGTGGGGAACAATCCAAGTTTAGCAATCGTCGGGGGAGAGTGCCAGGAGTTTGGCACTCCACCCAGAAGACTGCTAATCAGGCGTCAACATTCGCAAGGAGGTCCATCCCGAAATGGCAACCACGACGAAGCTGAACCTGCGTCCCCTGGGCGACCGCGTCATCCTCAAGGCGCTTCCCAGCGAAGAGAAGACCCGCGGCGGCGTCATCCTTCCCGACACCGCGAAAGAGAAGCCCCAGCAGGGCGAAGTCGTCGCCGTCGGCACCGGCAAGGTGCTGGAGAATGGCGACAAGGTCCCCATGGAAGTGAAGGAAGGCCAGAAGGTCCTGTACGGCAAGTACTCGGGCACCGAAGTGAAGATCGAGGGCGAAGAGTACCTGATCGTCAAGGAATCCGAGATTCTCGCCATCCTCGAGGGCTAGTCGCTCTCCCACGACTGCGCCGATGGTCGGCGCAGTCGCTCAATTTTCCCAAATAAACTAGGAGGCTACACTCAATGGCTGCGAAGATGCTCCTGTACAACGAAGAAGCCCGCAAGGCCCTGGAAGCCGGCGCCAACGCCCTGGCCAACGCCGTGAAGATCACCCTCGGCCCGCGCGGCCGCAACGTGGTGCTCGACAAGAAGTTCGGCGCCCCCACCATCACCAATGACGGCGTAACCATCGCCAAGGAGATCGAGCTCGACGACCCGTTCCAGAACATGGGCGCCCAGCTGCTCCGCGAAGTCGCCAGCAAGACCAACGACGTGGCCGGCGACGGCACCACGACCGCCACGGTCCTCGCCCAGGCGATGATCAAGGAAGGCATGAAGAACGTGACCGGCGGCGCGAACCCGCTGTTCATCAAGCGCGGCATCGAGAAGGCCGTCGAGCTGTCGGTTGAAGAGCTCAAGAAGCTGGCCAGCCCGGTCGAGACGAAGGAGCAGATCGCCGAGGTCGCCTCCATCGCCGCCAACAACGACAACGCCATCGGCGCGCTCATCGCCGAGGCCATGGAGAAGGTCGGCAAGGACGGCGTCATCACGGTGGAAGAGTCCAAGACCATGGCCACCACGCTCGACCACGTCGAAGGCATGCAGTTCGACAAGGGCTTCGTGTCCCCGTACATGGTGACCGATCCCGAGCGCATGGAAGCCGTCCTCAACGAGCCGTTCCTCTTCATCACCGAGAAGAAGATCAGCGCCGTTGCCGACATGCTGCCCCTCCTGGAGAAGATCGTCCAGATGCAGAAGCCGCTGGTCATCATCGCCGAGGACATTGAGGGCGAAGCCCTGGCGACGCTGGTCGTCAACAAGCTGCGCGGCACCTTCCAGGTCGTCGCGGTGAAGGCCCCCGGTTTCGGTGATCGCCGCAAGGAGATGCTGAAGGACCTCGCCATCCTGACGGGTGGACAGGTTGTCAGTGACGAGCTGGGCATCAAGCTCGACAAGGTAACCCTCGACATGCTGGGCCAGGCCTCCAAGGTGAAGGTCACCAAGGAAGAGACCACCATCGTCGAAGGCCGTGGCAAGCAGGAAGAGCTGCAGGGCCGCATCGAGCTGATCAAGCGCCAGATCAAGGAGACCGAGAGCGATTTCGATCGCGAGAAGCTCCAGGAGCGCCTGGCGAAGCTGGTCGGTGGCGTGGCCGTCGTCCGCGTCGGCGCCGCGACCGAGACCGAGCTCAAAGAGAAGAAGCACCGCATCGAGGACGCTCTGTCCGCGACCCGCGCGGCTGTTGAAGAGGGCATCGTCCCGGGCGGCGGCGTGTCGTTCGTGAACATCGTCAAGCACTTCAACAACGTGAAGGCTGAAGGCGACGAGGCCATCGGCGTGAACATCGTCCGCCGCGCCCTCGAAGAGCCTCTCCGCCAGATCGCCCACAACGCCGGCCAGGAAGGCTCCGTCGTGGTCGAGCACGTGAAGACGCTCACCGACGGTCAGGGCTACAACGCGCTGACCCACGAGTACGTCGACATGAAGAAGGCCGGCGTCGTCGACCCGGTGAAGGTCACCCGCTCTGCCCTGCAGAACGCCGCCTCCATCGCCGCGATGGTGCTGACCACCGAGACGCTGGTCACCGAGAAGCCCGAGAAGAAGGACGCCGGCGCCGGCCACGGCCACAGCCACGGCGGGGCCTCCCTTTTTTTCGTTCTAAATATATATCTTAAGACCCGCAAGCCGGACGCGAGCAGTGTTACGGCGGGGTGGTTTCCAGGCGGCTGCGCAATTCCGCGGTGAAGCCTTTTTTCACATAAAGCGCGTCGAGCGTCTGGCCGGAATCCACCGTCTTGTTGTAGTCGAATTTCCAGTCCCAAACCTTGACGCCGCGCTGCCAGACGGCGCACTGGTCGAAGGTGGGCTCGCTGCCGTCGCGCGGAATCGTGGCGAACCAGGTGAGTCCGTACAGGTCGTTGCCCACCGGCACGAAGGTCACGTAGCCGAGTTTTTTGTCGGAATAACGGTCCTGGGCGGCGCTCCGCAATTCTTGCTCGTACACGACCGGCTCATACAATGATTTTACGTAGAGCAGGTTGTCCCTGGCCAGCGTCACCCAGAGCACGCGCTTGCCGACCTTCGGGGTAATCCACTCCGTCTTGCCGCCGTCGGGATTGATACGCTTCAAGCCCTGGTTGGTGTTCAAGTACATCGGACCGCCAGCGATCCAGCCGCCGTCCAGGTCCCGGACGTCGGCGAAAACGCTCGACGACTCGAACAGCGGCTCGTCGCTGTCCACGTCGCGGGAGACGATGTTGGCGCCCTTCTGGGCCATCCACCAGCGCTGCCAGTTGGCCACGTTGGGATCGTAGATCACCGACCCGGCGGCAGCCTTCATGCGGAATTCATCGCGAATTTCGCGGCGCACCTGCCCGGATTTCGGGTCGCACACCACGAATTTTCCGAGGACGCCTTCCCATTTTCCTTCGGCGCTGCGGCGGTCGTTCTGGTATTCCAGGAAAACCAGCCAGCCGCCCTGCGGCGTCTTGCGCAGAAGGTGCGGCACGGTGACTTTCCCGTTGTAGAAGGTGGGAAGGGCGACTTTGCCCGCCTTTTTCCGCTCGGCGTCGGTAAACGCGCCCGGCTCAACCGGGTTGGCCGAGGCCAGCGCGCGCATGTTCGGGAATTTCTGCAGATCGCCGGCCCGCCAGGTGTTGCGGTTCGCCCCGGCGTCGGCCTTGAACCAGCCCAACACCTCACCGCTGTCCGGACGAATGACGGTCATCCAGACCGGCCACCACCCCTCAGCCATCGCCGGGGCCGTCGCAAGCCACACGAGGGCAACCGCCGCCATCACCCATGCCATACGCAAGCGCTTCTTCATGGCGGCGCGCTTCGGCCGCCCGAAGGAACAGTCCTGTCCTGGCCGAAGATGCGCCCTATGACCGGGGGGAATCTCCGCCACGAGCTGCGCACGCCGCTCAACCACATCATCAACTACGCGGAGCTTCTCGACGAGGAAGCCGACGCGGCCGGCCACGACGGCTACCGGCCCGATTTCAAGCGCATCCGCGACGCCGCCTGGAAGCTGCTTGAACTCATGGAGCAGAGCGGCTTTGCCCTGCCCGAAGCGGACCTCCCCGCGAGCGACGAGCCGCCCTTCCCAGCGAGCAACGGACCACCCGTTGCCGTTCGTCCCCCAACCCCCGCCACGCTGCTGGTGGTGGACGACAATCCCGACAACCGCGCCGTCCTCTCGCGGCGCCTCAGCACGCACGGCTACGGAGTGCTGACCGCGTCAAGCGGCACCGAGGCTCTGGGAATGGTGGCGCAGGGCGGCGTCGATCTCGTGCTGTTGGACGTCATCATGCCCGACATGGACGGCCTCGAGGTCCTGCGCCGACTCCGCGGAGAGTATGCGATGGCGGACCTGCCGGTCATCATGGCCACTTCGCTGGCCCAGAGCCACCACACCGTGACCGCGCTGCGGCTGGGCGCCAACGATTACGTCACCAAGCCGTTCGATTTCTGGGTGGTGGTGGCCCGCGTGGAAACCCAGCTCACGCTGAGCCGCGCGCTCAAGCAGGCCGCCTCGCTGGCCGAGCAGCTCGAAGCCCGCAATGCCTTCATCCGCGCCGCCTTCAACCGCTACGTGAGCACCGAGGTGGCCGGCCAGATCCTCGAAACGCCGGACGGCCTGCGCCGGGCGGCGAAAAGAAGATCGTCACCATGCTGATGTGCGATCTGCGCGGCTTCACCGACCTGACCAATCGGCTGCCTCCCGAGCGCGTCGTACGGCTCCTCAACCACTACCTGGGGGCGATGGCCGAAGTGGTCGCGTCGTTCGGCGGCACCGTCGACGAGTTCGTCGGGGCTGCCGTGCTGGCTTGCTTCGGCGCTCCCATTGGGCGCGAGGACGACGCCCTGCGCGCGGTGGCCTGCGCCCTGCACATGCAGCAGGCCATGAGCGCGGTGAACGAGCGCAACTGGCGCGAGGGGTTGCCCGAGATCGTCATGGGCGTGGCGGTGCACACCGGCCCGGTGGTGGTGGGGAACGTGGGCTGCGCTACGCGCGCGAAGTACAGCGCGGTCGGCGCGGCCGTCAACCTGACGGCGCGCCTGGAGGCCTGCACGGTGGGCGGCGACGTGCTCATCTCAGAGAGCACCCTCGAGTCCGCCGGGCCTTTCGTAGACGTGGGCGAGTCCACGCGGCTGGAGGTGAAGGGCTTCGACCGACCCATCACGGCGTACAGCGTGATAGGCGTCCCCGGCCCGT
>VGFD01000212.1 GCA_016868975.1 Armatimonadota bacterium
CAGGATGATCGCCGCGAGTACCGCGATCATGCCGACTTTTGCCGCCGGGCTGATTTCCACTTGGTAGAACTCCCTCAGACCTTGATGGGACCCTGGACGCTCCCCTCGCGGAACTGCACCACGTAAGGGTTGGTCGAATTCTTGAAGGCCTCTGGCGTCCCCTTCTCCACGATGTTCCCGCTGTAGAGGAAGGCGATGTCATTGGCGATCTTGTAGGCGCTGCCCAGGTCGTGCGTGATGACCACGCTGGTGACGCCGAGCTGCCGCTGCAGGCTCATGATGAGGTCGTTGATCACGTTCGAGATGATCGGATCAAGTCCGGTGGTGGGCTCGTCGTACAAGATGACGTCCGCGTCGGTGACGATCGCGCGCGCGATGCTGGCCCGCTTCTGCATCCCGCCCGAGAGTTGGTTGGGGAAGAGGTGTTCCATGCCTTCCAGGTCGACGAGCGAGAGCTTCTCGGAGACGATCCGTTGGATTTCCTCCTCGGCGATGCGCTTTTGCTCGCGTAGCGGAAAAGCCACGTTGTCGCCGATGGTCATCGAGTCGAACAGCGCGGGCGACTGGAACACCATCCCGATGCGCATGCGCAGGCTGTTGAAGTCCGGCTCGGAGAGCTTGAGCACGTCCTGGCCCAGCACGAAGATCTGCCCGCCCTGCGGCTTCACGAATCCCATGATCGACTTCACCAGGGTGCTCTTTCCCACGCCGGACAGTCCCATCACGCACAACGTGTGGCCGCGGGGGATGTCGAGGCTCACGTTCTTGAGAATCTGCCGCGAGCCGAAGGTCACGCTGACGTTGCTGATGCGGATGGCGACGTCGTCGGGAGGGCGCTCCGTCACCTTCTGGGTTGCCTGCGTCTTGCTCATTGTCCGGGAAAAAGCCATTCCGACATGAAGTAGTTGGAGATGAATACCATCAGCATGCTGTTGACAACCGACTCGGTGGTGGCGCGGCCAACGCCGGCCGCGCCGCCGCTGGTGCGCAGGCCGTGCAGGCATGAGATCAGGCAGATCTCGACCGCGAAGACCATGGCCTTGATGAGCCCGGAAGTCACGTCCGACCATACGACGACGGTGCGGATGGAGTCGAAGAACGTCGCATACCCGATGTTGGCGTGGACCTTGGCCACGTAAGCGCCGCCCACCGTCCCCGCCAGGCCGGCAAAGGTGGCCAGGACGGGCATCATCACCACCAGCGCTATGAAGCGTGGGACCACGAGGTAGCGCACCGGACTCACGGCCATGGCCCTCAGGGCGTCGACCTGCTCGGTCACCTTCATCGAGCCGATCTCTGCGGTGATGGCGGATCCCGCGCGCCCCGACACCACGATGGCGGTCAGCATGGGCCCGAACTCGCGGGCCATGGCCAGCGCCACGCCGCCTCCCGCATAGCGGGTCACGCCGTAGCGCACGGCATAATCGGCGAGCTGGAGGGCAAGCACCATGCCGGTGAAGGTGGTGGTAATGACGACGATGCCGAGCGAGGCGACGCCCAGCAGGGACATCTGCGACATGACGAGGCTGGCGCGCACCTTCCCCTTGCCCAGCCAGGACAGGGTGTCGAGCAGAAGATAGACGAGCGCCCCGAGGTACTCAAACCAGCGGATGACGATGAGGCCAAGCTCTTCCAACAGCGCCAACATGGGCCGGCCCTATTCTGCCTGAGGTGCGTGAATCCTGGTGCGAGCAAGGGCCCCACCGTAACCATTAAAGCGCTTCGCGCCGGGCCATGGCGCCGGCATCCCATCTGGTCAAGGTCCCGGGGGCTCTGTCGGACCACCCTCAAGCGCTTCCATGCGCTCCAGCAATTCCACAATAATTTCCACGCCCGCGAGGTTCACGCCCTTGGACGTATACATGTGAATGACCCTGAGCCGCTTCACGTCGCGTATGGAGAACAGCCGGACATTCCCCGCCGTGCGTGACGGCGAGATCAGGCCGAGCTTCTCGTAGTGCCGGATGGTCTGCGGGTGCAAACTCAGCATGCGCGATACCACGCTGATGGAGAAGCACCCGCCGACCTCGATCTCGTCCATGCTACTTTCCGCGCGAGTCCGAGAGCGGCGCCCGGGGATTTTCCGGGCGGAGCTCCGCGAGCCGCTGGTAGAGTTGTTTCTCTTCCGGGTTAAGGTTGGTTGGGACCACGTTCCGCAATTTGACATACAAGTCGCCCGCCTTTGCGTTACCGGCACCGGGCAAGCCCTGTCCGCTGAGGCGGAAGAGCCGGTTGGGCTGCGAGCCCGGCGGCACCACCATGCTCGCCGTCCCGCGCAAGGTCGAGAACCGGATTTCCGCACCCAGGACCGCCTCGGTGACGGACACCGGCACTTCGGTGTAGAGGTCGTCGCCCTTCACTTCGTAATTCGGGTGCGGCGCGAATTTCACCACGAGATACAGGTCACGGGGCTTGCCGCTGGGACCAATGCCGCCCTCGCCGCGCACCCGGATTTTGGTGCCGGGGCGCACGCCTTTGGGAATCGTCACCTCGAGCTTGCGTTGCGACGCGATCTCTCCGCTGCCGTGGCACTCGATGCACAGGGTCTTCCCGCTGCGGCCCGTGCCTTTGCAGCGCGGACAGGCGTCCTGGCGCTGCACGTTGACCATGCGGGTGCCGCCGCTGACCGCCTCGTCGAGGGTAATTTCGAGCTCGCCCTCGACGTCCTGGGGAGGCGCCTCGCGCTGCGCGAAATCCTGGAAGCCGCCGCCGCGGGTGGCGCCGCCGCGCGCGAAAATATCCCCGAAGATATCGCTGAAGTCGGCGCCGCGGGCACCGCCGCCGCCGCCGAAAATGCTGCTCAGATCTTCAAAGTTGACGTTGACCCGGCCGCCGCCCGTGTTGTAGGAATAACCGCCGCCGCCACCCGGTCCCGGACCGTAGCCGCCGGCCGCGCCGGCGTGCTCCCAGTACTGGCCGAACTGGTCGTATTTTGCCCGCTTCTCTTTGTCGGACAGCACCGAATACGCTTCATTGATTTCCTTGAAGCGCTCTTCGGAAGCCTTGTCCGCCTTGTTGACGTCCGGGTGATGCTCGCGCGCCAGCTTGCGATAGGCCATCTTGATGTCCTTCTCGCTGGCGTCTTTCGCCACGCCCAGGATGCCGTAATAATCTTTCTCGGCCATGGGGTCTCCAAGATTTGGCCCCTGGGGAAATCCCCAGGGGCCAACAAACTACGCGTTACTCTTCGGACACCTTGTACTCGGCGTCCACCACGTTCGCGTCGTGGCTCGCGCCGCCGTCGTGTGGAGGCTGCGTGCCCGCGCCGCCCGCGGCGGAACCGGCGCCCGGTCCCGCGTTGGCGGCCGCGTACAGCGCCTGCGAGATCTCGTACAGGATATTGGTGAGCGCCTCGATGGTGCTCTTGATCTCGGAGACGTTCTCCGTCTTGGACGCGTTCTTGACGGCCTCGATTGCGGCCTCGGCCTTGCTCTTCTGCTCGTCGGTCACCTTGTCGCCCGCGTCCTTGATGGTCTTCTCCGCCTGGTAGACGACCTGGTCGGCGCGGTTGCGCTCGTCAACCAGCTCCTTGCGCTTCTTGTCCTCTTCAGCGTGCGACTCGGCCTCGCGGACCATGCGCTCCACGTCGGATTTTTCCAGCGTGGTGCTCGCCGTGATCTGGATCTTCTGCGACTTGCTGGTCGCCTTGTCCTTGGCCGTGACGTGCAGAATGCCGTTGGAGTCGATGTCGAAGGTGACTTCGACCTGCGGCACGCCGCGCGGCGCGGGAGGCAGATCCGTCAGGTGGAACTTGCCCAGCGTCTTGTTGTCGGAGGCGAACTCGCGCTCGCCCTGCAGCACGTGGATCTCCACCGTGGTCTGGAAGTCCGCCGCCGTGGTAAAGGTCTCGGACTTCGAGGTGGGGATGGCGGTGTTGCGCGGGATGAGCTTCGTCATCACGCCACCCTGGGTCTCCAGGCCCAGGGTCAACGGAGTGACGTCCACCAGCACGACGTCCTTCACTTCGCCCGACAAAACCGCGCCCTGGATGGCGGCACCCAGCGCCACGCACTCGTCGGGGTTGATGTCCTTGCTCGGCTCCTTGCCGAACATGTTGCGGACGAAGGACACGATCATCGGCATTCGGGTGGAGCCGCCCACCAGCAGGATGCGATCAATCTTGTCCGGCGTGAGTTTGGCGTCCGACATCGCGCGCTTGGTCGGGTCGGAGCAGCGCTTCAAAAGACCCTCGGTCAACTGCTCGAACTGCGTGCGGGTGATGTTCACGTCGAGGTGCTTGGGACCGGACGCGTCCGCCGTAATGAAGGGCAGGTTGATGTTCGCCTGCATCACGTTGGACAGCTCGATCTTGGCCTTCTCGGAAGCGTCGCGCAGGCGCTGCAGAGCCATCTTGTCCTGCCGGAGATCCACGCCGTGCTCCTTCTTGAACTCTTCCGCCACGTAGTTGAGGATGGCGTTGTCCCAGTCGTCGCCGCCCAGGTGGGTATCACCCGAGGTGGCCTTCACTTCAAACACGCCGCCGCCGATCTCGAGGATCGACACGTCAAACGTGCCGCCGCCCAGGTCGAAGACCAGGACCGTCATCATCTGGTCCTGCTTGTCGAGACCGTAGGCCAGCGCGGACGCCGTCGGCTCGTTGATGATGCGCAGCACCTCGAGACCGGCGATGGTGCCGGCGTTCTTGGTGGCCTGCCGCTGCGAGTCGTTAAAGTAGGCGGGGACAGTGATCACTGCCTGCTTCACGGTTTCGCCCAGGTAGCGCTCCGCGTCGGTTTTCAGTTTTCCGAGGATCATCGCCGAGATTTCTTCCGGCGTGTATTCCTTGTCGCCGATGCGCTCCTTGTCGTTGGTGCCCATCTTGCGCTTGATTGAAGTGATGGTGCGGTCCGGGTTGCTCACCGCCTGGCGCTTGGCCAGTTCACCAACCAACCGCTCGCCGGTCTTGGTGAAGCCGACGACCGACGGCGTGAGGCGGCTGCCTTCGCTGTTGATGATCACCTGGGGCTTGCCGCCCTCCATGACCGCCACCACCGAGTTGGTGGTACCGAGGTCAATTCCGATTACTTTAGCCATTGGATCCTCCTGAAAAATCGATTTTAAGTTACTCGCCCACGACGGGTGCCGTTGCGCCACCGACCGCGACCTTCACCATGCTTGGCCGCAGCGTTCGGTTGCCCAGTTTGTAGCCCTTTTGCAGGGTCTCAATAATAGTGTGGTCCTCCAGGTCATCCCGCTCTTCGCTGAGCACGGCCTGGTGGAGATTCGGGTCGAACGGCTTGCCGTCCGATTCGATCTCGGAAAGGCCTTCCTTCTGCAGGATGCCCGCCATCTGACGGAGGATGAGGCGCACGCCCTCTTCGAGCGAGGCCACGTCCCGGCTCTTGCCCAGTGCGTCCAGGGCACGCTCCAGGTTGTCGAGCAGGGGAAGAAGATTGCCCACGATCCCCTCGCGCGCGGCGAACTTGTCCTGCTCCAGATTCTGTTGCTGGCGCCGCCGGTAGTTCTCGAAGTCAGCCTGGGTGCGCAACATCTGCTCCCGGGTTGCGGCCACGTCAAGCTCCTTTGCGGCCAGCAGACCACGCAGGCGCTCGACTTCCGCGCGCAGACCTTTTTCATCCAGGCCGGCCAGCTCGACCTCATCCGCGCCGGCGGGCTTGTTCGCCGAATCGGCGAGGGCATTCGCGGCACCATTCTCTTCGGGCTCACGCCCGTTGCTATCCGACAAGTGGACTCACCTCCTTTGAGTCTATGGCTAGTATAGTTATTGACTGTTATATTGTCAATACAATTTAGCCTAGTTGGCTCAACTTTTTTGCGTTCTTCTTCAACAGGCCCGGCATTCCTGCGCCGGCCCCGCTCCGGTCCTACCCATTCCGCGAAGGAGTGCCCCGCATCGCGCCGAACCGTCCGCGCCATGCGCATCCTGCGAATCCTTACCACCGCCGCGGTGCTTTGCGTGGCGCTGCTAGTGAGCGGCGCCCGCGCCGCCGACGACAATGCCCGTTTTGAGGCCTGGCTGAAGAGCGCCCAGGCCACCATGGAAATCCTCAATAGCGTCCAGCAGGCAGCCGACGCGCTCGGCAAGGGGATGCTCTCCTCAGGCTGGCTCGCGCGGCCGGTTCCCCCCTACGCGAACTTCCTGACCGCGCGGATTCCCGAGGACGACGGGCGCCTGCCCGACGAAAGCCTGCTGAAGCTTGCCGCAGCATATGAGAAAGTGGCCACGGTGGAGCGACTCGAACGGGTGGGCCTGATGCTCGGAGCGCTGGAAGAGCTGCCCGTGCCAACCCTTTCGCGCGAGCAGCTCGCCCGGGTTGAAGAAACCATCGGCTACAGCCGCTTCTCGGGGCTCAACGAAGCCAGCCCCCAGCTCCTCGCCGACGCGCTCCGCGGCGAGCTGTTCGGCGCCCGCGACGACCGCGCCATCCGCGAAACCATCGAGTTCCTCCGCCAGAACCTGGGCTCGGAGGCTCGCAAGGCCGTGGTCGAGCAGTTCGTGGAGGCTACCCGGCGCGCGTACGAAAGCCGCTCCGATGAGCGGTTCATGCGGCTGGTTTCCCCAAACTACGAGGACACCACGCCGCTCAAGCGCGGCCGCTCGGCGCTGGAATCCAGCGTGGCCGCGGACTTCCAGAACATGCAGGACATCCGCCTGACCATGCGCGCCGGTTCGCCCAAAGTCGTGGGCGGCGTGGTGAGCGTCACGGTCAACTGGTCACGCCGCGCCCTGGTGGAAGGCAAGGAGTGGGTCGTTGACAAGAAGCGCGGCGTCTTCGTTTTCGAAGTGAACGACCGCAAGATGTCCCTGCTCCGCGTGGACGGCGCGACGCCTTACGGGGTCAGCGATTCCAGCGGCGCGCTGGCGGTGACCGAGGGCAAGCTCGAAGGCCGCCCGATCAAGCCGGCCGCTGGAACAGGCGGGCCCGGGCCCACCACCATCGGCCCGACCCGATCGGGCGTGGCCACGGTGCGACTGGAATCGTTCGGCTCCTTTACCGCCTACAGGTTCGAGGGGAACCGCGAGCAGACGGGGCTCAGCAAGCCCGAGGCGCCGCCTGGCGCGGACCTCCTGTTCACCATTCGAGAGGGCGAGCTCTCGAATATCCTCATCGGATCAGGCGCCGGCGCGCCGGCCGGAATCGCGGTCCTGTCAGTCCCTTCGATGAGCGCCGTAAAGATGGTCACCGCGTCGATGCAGGCGTTTCCCATCCAGGAGAGCGCGGCGGCGCTGATGGCCACCGGTCAGGTGCTCGCAGTGCGCACCGCGGACGGAAAGTACGCCAAGCTCCAGATCCTGCACGTGGCCATTCATCAGGACGAAAGCCCGGTGGGCGAGGTCAAATTCCGCTGGGAGTATCAGCCCGACGGGTCGCCGGCCTTTCCGTAGAACGCCGCTCTCCTCTAGTTCTCGGTCGTTCCCCACCTGATGGTGGCGCGCTCGCCGAAGATGTCCTCGACCAGCACCGTCACCGGGGTCCCCACGTAGGGACGGCCCAGCGGATCGCGCTTGGGGAAGTACACGTAGCCCTGCACTTCCTGGCCGGGGTTCATCGCCTTGTCGAGGATTTCGTCGTAGCGCTCCGCCTTCACCCGATTGCCTTCGGGATCCAACAGGTAAAGGTGCCAGTCAAAGGGGGCCAGCTGCAGGGTGCCCGGCCCCTTGTTGCGGATGCGGACCTGGAAGACGGCGCTCGAGCTGACGCCCTTCTGGGCCAGCAGGCTCTGGCGAACCTCTTCCTTCTTTGCCGGGTCGAGATAGGTTTCTTTGTAGACGTAGTAATTGGCGTAGGCGCCGGTGAGAGCCTCGTCCCAGTACACGATCTCCAGGGTGGAGCGCGCCTTCTGGTTCATGCGCGCGGTCGTGTTGTAGCGCTCGTAATGGTCGAACGCGGTCGTGGTGATGAGCCAGGGGTTGGCAATGCCGTAAGCGCCCTGCCCGGCCATTCCGCCGAGGGTGCTCGCGATGTTGATGATGTCGGTGGCGTCGATCTTGATGACGCCACCCTTGCCGCCCTGGAACGAGTAGATCTGGGTGTGCGACTTCAGCGAGGACTCAAAGTTCTTGACCGGGTCCACGGTGGCGGTGCTGGTGCCGCCCCCGGTCGTGGCCCCTGTCGTGGCCCCGGGCGAAGGCTTTGGCGCCGCGCCGGGAGGCGTGGCGGCATACGCGGTGTCGTTCACGTTGCTGCCCACGCCGAGGCGCGCGTTGGGCTCCATCGAGGTGATCTGCACGACGGAGGAATAGTCGTCCACCTGGACCACGGTCACGGTGGCCTGCGGCGCGCCCTGGCTGTTGTAGACGTAGAGCAAGGTGCCGGGCTTCATGTTCTTCTGCAGCCCCAGGTTGACGACGACCTCGTCGCCCTGCACGCGGGTGATCATCCCGCGGACTTCCGCCCACGAAGCGCTCGCGCTCAGAATAAAGGCGGACAACAAGAGCAGCGTGCAGGTCTTCAGCGACCCGCGAAGACGAAAGGGACTCACGGCGCATTCCTTAAAGTTGATGGGGTCAAAGTTCCATGCTATTATACACCACGTCGGCAAGGGATCGAATTTCATTCATTTCCCAGGGTTGAGAAAGCCAGTGCTGCGCAAGCGTGTCGTTCGTAATCCGAAAAAAGAGATCATCGCATTCGCCATCACGGTGGTGGTCATCATTGCGGTGTTTTTCGCCGTGCTCAACTACTTCATTTCGCTCCAGCACCCGCCAACTTCAGCGGCGGAGCT